>CAYSOI010000730.1:0-2225 GCA_964432425.1 uncultured Opitutales bacterium
GTTCGCTTCAAATCCACTGCACAAGTATCTCGGTCATTGGCATCCAGCAGACTCATGGACGGTGGTTTCACGGCTCGACGCCACAGGGTGTACAAGCTGCGGCGATACAGCTTTTCGCCAGTGTCTCTCTTGTAAACTACACGACCCTTGATGATCTCCTTCCAGAGACCAACTGGCTGATAGGGTTTCACTGGCGGTCCGCCTACTTTTTCTACCAATAAACCACTGGCCACCAATGCTTGATCTCGAATGACTTGAGCTGGAAGCCGATAGCGTGGTCCTCTCGCAAGCAGGCGATTGTCGGGATCCTTCTCCAGTAGGTCTGGCCCTGAATTCGAACTCTGCTGGTAGGTGGCACTGGTCAGGATCAGCGTCTGCAATGCCTGAAGATCCCAATCATTTTCCACAAACCAACTGGCCAGATAGTCGAGAAGTTCAGGATGCGATGGCAACTCTCCCTGGGAGCCAAAGTCTTCCGGCGTCTTGACCAATCCTGTTCCAAAGAAACGTTCCCAGGTACGGTTCACGGTTACTCGAGCCGTAAGCGGATGTTTGGGGTCCACCAACCATTTTGCCAAGCCCAATCGATTGAGAGGAAGCGACTCATCCATTGGAGGAAGAAAAGAAGGGGTTGCAGCTGTGACTTCTTCGCCTGGTTGGTCAAAGGCTCCTCGGTTGAGAATGTAGGTTTTGCGATGTTCTGGAACATCCGTCATGATCATGACTTTCGAGCCTGATGCCTTCAGTCCATTGTACTCCTTTTCGAGTGGAGCCATCTTCTTGAGCAAAGCCTTGGCAGGCTCATATTCCTTGCGAAGGTAATGTTTGCGGGCTTCCGTCTTCAGCCGGTTGTCCCAATTCTTGACCGGCTTCTTTTTCAGGTTCCCGGGAAGTTTCTTGTGAGCATCTTTCTCTTCTTCCAGAGCAGCCAACCAGGCATTGAAGGCTTGCGGAAACTCTTTCCCTTTTTCCAGCTTTTGCAGTTCCTTTTGCAGAGGTTCCAACTTCGCTTTTGCCACAGCAAATTTTTCCAGATTGGGCAAGCTGCTGACCTCCATTAATGGGGTCGCACTACTGGCTCCTCTTCCATTCCCAACTTCCTTCATTTTGTTGAAGAAACTGAAGAGTTGATAATAGTCCTTTGCCGAGATCGGATCATACTTATGGTCGTGGCATCTTGCACACTGCCAGGTTAAGCCCATAAACACCGTCGCCGTGGTCTCCGCACGATCTGCAACATACTCCACGATCCACTCCTCTGGATCAATCCCACCTTCATTGTTTTGCCGGTGATTTCGATTAAACCCAGTGGCCAGCAACTGCCGAATGGATGGATTCTCCAACTGATCACCCGCCAACTGCTCAATGATGAACTGATCGTAAGGCATATGACTGTTGAACGCCTCCACCACCCAGTCCCGCCAGGGCCACATATTGCGAAGGGGGTCGCTCTCATAACCATCACTGTCCGCATATCGTGCCGCATCCAACCACCGCCAGGCCATGTGCTCACCATACCGTGGCGACTTCATCAACTCTTCCACCTTCCCCGCCAAATCCGGATTCTTTTCAAAGGCTGCATACTCTTTCGGAGTCGGCTGAATCCCAGTCAGGTCCAACGTCACCCGACGCAATAACGTCCGTACATCTGCCTTTGGCGAAGGTTCCAATCCTCCCGCCATCAACCGCTCATGAATGAACCGGTCAATCGCGTTGTTCGTCCACTTCGTCTTCTCTGGTAACTGCGGTTGGGTAATCGCCTGAAAAGACCAATGTCCCGCATACTCCGCACCCTCCGCGATCCATTTCTTTAAAATCGCCACCTCTTTCTTCGTCACCTTCTTATGCGACTCCTTCGGCGGCATCCGCTCCTCCGGATCTTTGTGAATCACCCGCAGATACAAATCACTCTCCTCTGGCTTCCCCGGCACAATCGCCTTCAACGCATCCTTCCGAATATCCAGCCGCAACTTCCCCTTTCGAGCCTTCTCATCCGGCCCATGACAAGTAAAACATTTGTCCGAAAGAATCGGCCGAATGTCCCGATTGAACTCCACCTCTTTCGAAGAAAGAACCAGCGGGAAAATGAGGAAAAGTAAGAGTAGTCGGTGAAAGATCATTTCGAGTCAGGATAGCCCAAAACTAAACTTACCTGACAGAAAACTGCAAGTGTTTGGAGAAACCCTCGAATCTCTTGATTTCACCACAGATGGACGCAGATTCAC
>CAYSOI010000731.1:0-2222 GCA_964432425.1 uncultured Opitutales bacterium
AAACCACAGATGAACACAGATAGACACAGATTATGGATGTTGGGAGTTTTGATTCTGTTTGGATGGGGATGTTCTCAGGATCCGGTATTGGAAAAAGATACAGGTTCAGAAAAAGCTGAGACGAGGGAACTGGATGCGAAGAATCCTTTTCCGGGTGTGACGGAGGCGGAGTTGCAGGAGTTGGTGGACAAGCAGGATGAGCTGGATGAGACCATTTATCGGTTTGAGACGCAGGCTCAGGAACATGAGCGGACGTTTGTCATTTTGTGGGATCGGTTGCGGGAGCAAGAGCCGTGGGAGGTGTTGAAGAAGTTTCATTTTGATGCGTTGAAGCTTGGAGAGTTTCCGGGGTGGACGGAGTTGGACTTGGGGGTGCCGGGAATGCGGGAGGCGGTCATGCCGGAACCTGGCAACGATTTGTCGCATGAAGATTACCTCTATCAGATCAAGAAGCTGATGGATCTGGGGTGGAAGATCGTGCAGACGGAATGGCATCACAGCACCTTTCGTCCCAAGCGAAATGATCGTCCGGCGACCTCGTTGGTTTCCTTCGAAATCCATGCAGAGCAGACGGCGACGAATCGACGTGTACAGATCAAGGGGGAGCTGGATGTGGTTTGGACCGATCACCAGACTTGGGACAAATCTCCGTATCCGGGAACGATCTCGGTGAAGAAAGCTATCGTGACCGAACAGACCGGGGCTCCTTTGTTTGCGAACTGGATGTATGTCGATCCGGTTAAAGTGGTGCCGAAGAATTACCCTCGGGTGAGCCCGGTGCTGGTTTATGATTTGAACAAAGATGGTTTGCCGGAGATCGTTTTGGCGGGATGCAATCTGATGTACTGGAACCGTGGAGGAGGGAAGCTGGAGGAGGCCCCTTTTCTCAAAGAAGTGATCATGCCGCTCCAGGAAGCTGGCATTCTTGCGGACTTCAATGGAGATGGTGCGGTGGACTTCCTGTCCTCAGGCCAGAAGGAGAAGAAGCTGCGGCTGTGGCTTGGCAGTGAAAAGGGAACTTTTGACCAACCTTCGACCGTTTCCTTTGAGGCCGAATTCTTACATCCCCATGTCATGACGGCAGGAGACATTGATGGCGATGGCGATCTGGATCTGTACGTTGGCCAATGGAAGCAGCCATACCAGAAAGGTTCGATGCCGACTCCCTACTACAATGCCATGGATGGTTACCCGGATTTTCTTTTGCTCAATGATGGTTCCGGCAAATTTACCGATGCGACCGAAGGCACTCCCGTTGGAGCAAAACGCGACCACCGTACTTTCAGTGCCTCCTTTGCGGACTTGGATGAAGATGGTGATCTCGACCTGCTGACTGTGGCGGACTTCTCCGGCCTGGATCTTTTTCAAAATGATGGAACCGGTAAGTTCAAGGATGTGACAGAGGATTGGATTGAAGAACGCCATGGGTTTGGGATGTCGCATGTGCTTGATGACTTTGATGGCGATGGATTTCAGGATCTTTACATGGTCGGAATGAGTTCGACCACCGCCCGTCGTCTGGATCGATTGGGCATTCGTCGGGATGGTTTTGAAAAGTATGATGACATGCGGATGGCGATGACTTTCGGGAATCGGCTCTACCTGAATCGTGGAGAACAATTCGCCGAACCTTCGTTCCGTAATGATCTTGCCCGAACCGGTTGGTCCTGGGGATGTGCCACGGCGGATTTTGACAATGATGGGGATCGGGATCTTTACGTCGCCAATGGCCACTTGAGTGGAAGCTCGGCTCGGGATTATTGTACACGGTTCTGGTGTCATGATGTGTACACTGGCAGTTCCAAACCCAACCCCAAGTTGCATGCTTTTTACTCCGCCGTGATGGGTGAAGGCGGCTGGGAAATTGGCAAGACAGTTTCCTGGAATGGGTTCGAAAAAAACCACCTCTTTCTCAATGATGAAGGGAAAGGCTTTCGCAATGTCGGCTTTCTTTCCGGCACGGCTTATGAGTTTGATGCCCGGGCCGTAGTGGCGACAGATCTGGATCTGGATGGAAAGCCGGACTTGCTGGTCAGTAAATACGATACACAGAATTTTAACTTCCAACTGCAAATTGCCAAAAACCAACACCCCTTGCAGCGAAACTGGATTGGTGTGCGACTTCAGGACGAACCTGGACGTTCTGTGATTGGCGCAGTGGTCACCATTCGTGCGGGAGGGCGTGTGCAATCCCGCCAGATTGTGACCGGAGATTCCTTGAC
>CAYSOI010000732.1:0-2220 GCA_964432425.1 uncultured Opitutales bacterium
CTTTGCTTTCACCTTAGGCAGACTGGAGCCGACCAAGTTTGAATTGGAGTTTGAGTACGGCGGGGAATTGTATCTCTACCAACTGGACCTCCTGGATGAGGCCGTGGCCTGGGAGGCGTTGTACATAAAGAAATCGCGCTTCAATTTCCTCTTCAAGCGGATCCTAAACATTGAGACCGGGGACTACGACTTTACTTCCCAGGAATTGGGGCAGGTCGCCTTCGTCCCTCAGCGTGCGAATGCTTCGTGGCTTTCGTCCGCTTTGTTGCAAGAGCACGAACTAGCGCTCCGGCTCCAACCTTTCTTTGCCAACATCTTTGGAAACCTCGGGCCGTCCGGCCGGGTTCCCATCCATGATGCGATTGGCCCCAACATGCTGACCGCCGCCGATTTCTACCAAAGGAATCCAGAAAGCCTTGCAGTGGTTTCCAACCTTCTCTCCGAATTCGACCTCGGCTTGTCTGGTATCGAGGTGAAGCAATCCAAGGTGATCGAACTGGATGGGAAAGAGGGCGAAAGGCCGCTCCCCTTTTTCCTGCACACTTTGGAGGGTAACGAATACCGCTTGGGGCTAATGCAGGAATCCCACGGAACCCAGACACTCTTCATCCTCCTTCGCTACCTCGTTCCCGTCCTCCAGAAAGGCGGAGTCGCCTATGTGGACGAGTTGGAAACCGGCCTCCACCCGCATATGGTCTGCCGCATTCTCGACCTCTTTTTCAACCCGGCCACCAATCCCAAGCAAGCCCAGTTGATCGCGACTTTCCACACGGACTTCCTTCTCCGCGATACTCTGAACAAATACCAAATCTACTTCACGGAAAAGGACGATACGTTGAGCACGGATGCTTATCGGCTCGACTCCGTCCGGGGCGTGCGGAACGTGGACAACATTTACGAAAAATACCATGCCGGAGCCTACGGCGGTATCCCTGAATTATTTTAATTCCCTTCTCGAAAACTCCGGCGAATGTCCCGCACCAACCCAAGGAAACGAAAGCCCCGGCAAGCCAGGGAAACTGCGCGGATCGTGGTGGAAGGGTATACAGAAGAAGCTTTTTGCAGCTACTTGAAAAGCCTCTTTGCCAAAGATTGCGGAGTCCAAGCCAGTATCCAAAACGTGAAGGGAGGTTCTCCTTTGGATGTTGTCCGGACAGCACTCAAGCCCAGGGAGTATAACCGGACTTTTATCGTGTATGACACGGATGTCGCACTCCCCAAGACATAGGCGGCCAAAGCAAAGAATGCCAAGCTTATCGCCATCCCTTCCAGTCCTTGCATTGAAGCACTGTTCCTTGAGCTGTTAAAAAAGCCTGTCCCACCCGACACGCAGGAGTGCAAGAAGGCGTTTGCCAAAGTTTTGGATGACAAGGCGAAGTGCTTGTGGAAATCCTATGCGAAGATTTTCCCAAAGGAATTACTAGCAGAAAGTGACCATCCATCCATCGTCTTGCTCCGTTCTGTTTTCAAACTATAAACCATGCTAACCCAACCCGAACAAGTCCTCGAGACAGTAAAACAGGGGGCAGTCGTCAATTTTTGACAAAACTTCCCCTTTCATTACCTATCCCTTGCGGGATTCAATGATGCCAACGGCAATGTTCGCCAACTGACCACGGCAACTCCCGCAACACCACCTGGAACTACAACCACACCGCAGGAACCATTACCAAAATGGTACGACACAAAGACATCGGTAACACTTGATCAAGGTACTATGCCTTGGATAGAGTTAGACCCGATGACAGAGAAAGAACGCATCGTATATCTTGCCAGGAGC
Source organism: uncultured Opitutales bacterium (assembly GCA_964432425.1). Lineage (GTDB taxonomy): Bacteria > Verrucomicrobiota > Verrucomicrobiia > Opitutales > JABJCN01 > JAYPDO01. Next base: position 1,781 of record CAYSOI010000732.1, read on the forward strand.
GGCAAGTTCCGCGATTTCTGAATTGTGCGATCAGCACGGTATCTGTCGCAAGACTGGGCACAAAATCAACAGTTACAAATTCGGCGTTTGACGCTTTTGCCCCTTCCCTGCTTGATCTTTTGAGACAAACACCTGTACTGGATCGGTGGATAGGAGAACAGAATGAATAACGAAGGAGAAAAACCACAAGGTTGCCTGAAACGGTTGTTGGCTCAAATCGGGGCTGTTTTGTCGGCGGCGTACCTGGCAAACCTTGGTGTTGGGATTGTTGACCTGATTCCGGATAACTTTCTATTTGTGGGAAACATTGATGAAGTGGTGGTGTCCCTCATCCTGTTCATTTGCCTGGACACTCTAGGGATTGGTCCAGATCGGTTTTTGAAAAAAGGCAAAAAGTATCCGATGAAAACAAAGCGTGAGAATGTGGTGATTCAGGATGC
>CAYSOI010000733.1:0-2209 GCA_964432425.1 uncultured Opitutales bacterium
CTTCTCAGTGCCTTTTCTCAACTTCTGGATAGGACCACGAATATCGTTCATTGAGGCGCTGTTTTCATATATGCGAAAATTCAGGTCACCCAGACAGACAAGCGTTTGAAAACTATGCTGATAGGAAAAGAGCATCGTGGTAGTGAGCTTCTCGCCGGGCTCAATCACCGTTGCCTCTGTATCCGGAGTAAACCCCTCATAACCAATGGGCAGCCATACCTCCCATTCACAGACAAAGAGAATCGACTCATCCCAAAGAATTTTGCCGCTCTTGGAGCGCAACGCATCGACCGTTATGGGTTCCTTGGTTGTATTGGTTAATGTGATGTCATAGAACACGCCCGGTGGTGGGGGGCGACTATCGCACCTTCGGAACTTGCCGTTGGTGGTTTGGTTTTTGGCACGGTCTACCGTAAGGGACAGCCCCTTGGGAGCCAGGAAGGCCGGGCGTCCGCTCTTGGCGCAGGCAAGCCCTTCCGGTGTTCCCTCTGCGTAACGCCCTTTGATGGCACTCCAGGGGCTCACCAACATCTTACCGTCAAAGGTCCACCCGATGGGAAGCTTAGCAGCGGCTTCCGCCTGTTTACGCACTTCGGCTGTCGCTTGCAGCATATGGGGCCCGATATCTTTGGGAAGATGAGATCCACGGGAGAGGCGGTATGCGTAAGCTGGCTTCATTCTCCCCAGTGAGTGGGGCATGGCTTTTTTGACGAATGGCTGGTACGACTTCTCCATGATCACAACCACTTCCTTGTTATCTTTCATGGCCTTCTCAAAGAGGGCGGCTTCCTTCTTTTCCGACTCCAACCAGCCACTGATTACGAGCTCAACCGGCTTGCCCACCTCGGCGCTTCCTCCATAAACTTCGAGGACCGAGAGTTTGACCGTGGTGTAGGAGACTGGGGTTCCAAAGCTCTGAGAGGAGCCCACTGACAGCACCTTGCTCCGAATCATGTCTCCGGCAAGCGACATGTGCTTCGGTACAGCGATGTTTTTGGCGGGTACCTTGACCTCAGCGTCCTTGCTAAGCGCTTTTCCGCTTAAAGCGGATACCGTCAAAATGATAGCGATTACGGATGTCAGTATATTTTTCATTTTAATTCCGATTGTTTCAACAAGGTGGAATCTTTCGTCATTTAGATTTAACTTGTGAAAAGAACCCTCCTATTTATGGATCTGCGGTGTGACAAGTGAATGACGAATTTGGGGATCCTGCCGCTTGCTTAACCACTGGAGCCTTTTGAGACCCTCATGGCTGATGTGCGTATTTCTAATGCCGAAAATCGTAATTCGGCTAGTCATGATTGGAGATAGATCATCGATCCCTGCATCCGTAATGCCAGGGTTTCCGTCCAGATAGAGCTCGCTGAGTTTTGTCATGTGAGAAAGGTTCGCAAGGCCCTTGTCCGTTATCTTGTTCTTGCCCAGGTAGAGATGGGTCAGATTCTTGAATTCTCTCAATTTCTTGAGGTCTTCATCCGTAATTCCGTATCCGAAAAGGTTCAGATGCGTGGCATCCGTCTTAGCCAACTTCCTCGCAAGGTTCCCTTGCTTCCGCCCCTCTCCTGCAAAGTCGACGGGAACCGATGGTGCAATATGCGTGTCTTTGCCAATCACAAACGCTTTGCTGTAAGGTTTGAAACAAAGCACCAAATTTAGATGTCTACATTGTTCGGTAATTCCCACACTGAAGCTGACCGCAGATTTCTCAGTCAAATACTCGACCTTACCGCGGGAACAGCCAAGTGCGCCACGAACGATAACCAAATCATTCTTATCGAAGTCGACGGCGAGTTGCTTCACGCCGCTTCAGTGCCTTCGCCGTTGTGATACGGTGGATTTGCGGGTGACTGTTACTCCATGTCTGCTTGCCCAACTCCAGCACTGGCACCTTGTCGAGCTGTTTTACGGCTGCGGGTTCCTGAGCCGATACCATCCCTGCCATGATGCAGACTGCGACCATTACGGTCATCCAACGGATCAAGTTTACAGTACTTTCGTATGGTTTCATATTTGTAATCTTTGGAAAGGAGTTTCCCGTCAATCCGACTCCACTTTCAGTCGGATCTCATCGGAGTTCGCCTTGAGTTCGGGGGCGTAGACCCCGTTGACTTGGGTTGGCAGGGCGCTGAAGCTTCCGGGGACTTCCGCCCTGATTCGGTACCTGAGGGTGTGCCGTCCCCGACTGAGGCTGCGGACCTGGAAAGTG
>CAYSOI010000734.1:0-2202 GCA_964432425.1 uncultured Opitutales bacterium
TGTCCGCCGCTACTCCTGAGGCTCGTCTTCCGGAGAAGCACTTTGCTTTGCTCGAAAAATACTGCCTCGACTGCCATGATGAGGATACCCAGAAGGGCAAGGTGGACTTGGAAGCCCTGCCTTTCCACATCACGACTATCGAGCAGGCCGAAGTTTGGCAGAAGGTGCTCAATGCGATGAACTCCGGGGAAATGCCTCCAGAGAACAAGAAGCAGCCTGAAAATAACGAAAAAGCCGACTTTCTGGATGCCCTGGCCAACACGATGGTCATTGCCCGGGAGAAACTTTCGGATTCCGGGGGCAAGATTACCATGCGGCGGCTGAACCGGAGGGAGTACCGGAACTCCATCGAATCCGTGACCGGAGTCCAGCTGGATGTCAGCACACTTCCTGCAGATGGTGGCGGAGGTACTTTCGATACGGTCGGTGCTTCGCAGTTCATTTCCAGCGACCAGTTCGAGCAGTACCTGAAACTGGGTCGCACTGCGATTGATGAAATGTTTGAGCGTAAGGCGGCACGGAAAGTAAAGCCCCGCACCTTCCGGGTGGAACCCGAAACCACTGTCAATGTACAGAGCCGCAAGAACATGAAGAAAATGGAGGAAACCCAGGAACGCTATCTACTCTGGAAAGCGGGGGTGGATAAGGCTGCCCTCCTTCCTGAGAATCAGGAGGCCCTCGAACAGATTCGCAAGAAGTTCAATCTATCCGATGTGACCGGCAACCTCAGACTTTACCAAAACGCTGATCTTTTGAAGGGGGTTCCTGACGCGAAGAAATTCGGTTTCCGGGATGCGAACCAGGCCTCCTTTTCTAATCAGGGAGGTTACGGTCGCTCTTACGCCTACATGAAGCATTACCTTGAGCTTCCCAACAGTGATCGTGGCACTTATCTCAAACTTGCCTGGGAGATCCAGCGAATCGACGTCCTTCCCGAGCCTAAGAACGTTCCTCCTGGAACCTACAAGCTGCGGATTCGAGCCGGAACGGTGGAAGGCTCGCCAGCTTCCCGCCACTTCATCGAGATCGGACATCCCCAGCGGGTCAACCAAGTCCCGGCAGGTTTCTCCGGCCTCCCATTCCGTAGTCTCCAGATCACTGGCACAGAAGAGAATCCGGAGATCATTGAGACCACCGTGGAAATCGGAATCAATACGCCCCGGGAGTTTGGAATCCAGGAACGCCGACCCTCCGATGGCAATGATTTGCGAAAAGCTTTTTTCAAACACAAAAGGGAAAACGGATATGGATTCCCGCCCGCGATTTGGGTGGATTGGGTCGAGCTCATCGGGCCAATTCAGGAGAATCAAGCTCCTGAATCAACGATCACCCGGGTCGAACCTGAGAAGACCATTAATCCAGCCAATGAAGAATCCATCAGACAAGCCGAAGCCCGGCAGGAACGTTTCAAGCAATGGAAAAAGGGTGTGGATGAAGCCGCCAAGTCCCCTGAGAACCAAGCGATCATTGCCGAGATTCGAAAGAAGGATCGCCTGATTGATCACCCCAATCGATTCTACGGGTATGCCGAGCACTTCAAGGGGGCACCGGATCCCCGCGATTTTGGATTTATCGATTCGAAGAAAGCCGCCGCGGCCGATCCTTCAAGATCCAGAAGTCTTGCCTTGCACAAACATTACGCAGGTCTGCCGCATCGCGATACCGGGACCTATTTAAAACTGACCCACGGAACTGGCCGGGTAATCGTCCCACCCAAGAAAAAGAAATTACACCCCGGCAACTACATCCTACGGGTTCGGGTAGGTGCGGTGAAAGGAACTCCTGCATCCCGTCGATTTATCGAAATTGGACATCCTCAGCGGGATATTGAATCCAGGGATTGGGGGTTGAAAGGTAAACCGATCGGAGTACGTCAGGTTACCGGAACCATCGAGGCCCCGCAGATCATTGAATTTCCCATTGAAATGCGTTCAGGCATGCCGGATGAATTCGCGGTACAGGAGAAACAGCCCAACACTGGCAATCTGAAAGAGCTCTGGACTGCCCACAATGAATGGAAAGCGAAAAACGGCTACGGTCACCCACCCGCTATCTGGATTGATTGGGTCGAGTTGGAAGGCCCACTTAGTGATACCCCAAAACAATGGAAACAACGCCGGGAAGTCGAGATCCACGCCAACGCCAAGGTCGGCGGCACTTATAATGGTTACTTCAAGGGCGGCCACGCCCAAGCTCAGGCTT
>CAYSOI010000735.1:0-2201 GCA_964432425.1 uncultured Opitutales bacterium
TCCAGCAAACGCTCAAATCCTTCCGCTGGAGAGATGCCGCTGGAAACGTCCTCTTTGTTTGGGTCGGCGACCACAACCTTTCCTTCGCCTCCGGGAAGTCCAGCAAGGTTGGGCGGTTCTGTGAACTTGGGAGGCTTTGCAGGCACAGTAAAGTCTCCTCCAATTTCGACGACCACCATAGCCCAATGCTGGACCCTTGGCACCTCGACTGAGATGTCCCTTCCTTTCGACTTTGCATCCAGTGGTCTGGCAAAAGGTTCCTGGTCCGGCGTTACCAGTAAAGCTTGTTGAAAGACTTCGCCTTCCTTCAACTTCAATTTCAGGGAAAAGGACTGTTCCAATGGAGATGGAAGTTGTCCCTTTTGAATGCCATCCTGTGTGGGTGGGTTCAGCAAATGGGCCACCACTCGTTTGCGATCGGGAGCCAGTACGCTTTCCTGCAAAAACGGTTTCCACAGCACCTTCTCCGTGCCGACCTGCAAACGTTTCTCCGGATCCGACACCAGCTTCAAGTGAGGGTGCCAGATCAGCTCCGACCAACGGGTCATAAAGGCTCCCCAGGATGGGCTTCCGGGTACGGCATAGTGCGTGCCGTAGGCCGGATGAGCACCACAGATCAAGCTGTGGACCAGTTTGTAGTATCGCTGGGCATTGGACAACTCGCCTTGCAGATCCAGAATACAATGATAACTGCCTCCAAGAGATTTGATGCGTTTGGCAATCCGCATTTCATTTTGGGCATATTGACTCCAGCTCCAGTAGCGGTCACGGGTGTACGCCCATTCGCGAATGCCTTCCTGCATGTACATGCCGCCGCCAGCCATAGCCTCCCGCAGCTCATGATTGAAACCACCACGCCACTCCGGTGCCCTTCCCCAATTGTAGCCAAGACGAAACTCCGGATAGGCTGCCAGAACGCGTTCCTTGAGACGTCGCATATTCCGGGTGGAGATGGCGTCAAATCCGGTGGTGTAGTGCCCATCAAACCGGACCGCATCCCAACCATAGTGATCCACACTCTTGATGATTTGATCAATCCCGTAGTCGAGGGGCTCCACCTGCGTCAGGTCGACTTTGACTCCGTACCAACCGATATCCAATTCTTCCTGTTTGGCCCGCCACTCTGGGTCGTTGTAATTGTCGAGGTACTCTACGTTGTAGCGACCTGAAAACCGGCCGCCGCCAAACCATTCCGGATGCTGCCGTGCCGTTTCCCACCCATGAGGACCGGCAGCATTGCGACTCACATAGGCCGAGACCCGGATTCCATTCTCCTGAAGTGCCTGGATAAACGTCTGGAGATTGGCTTCATCATGGGGGTAGCTGGTCTGACCACCCCACCAAACCTTCGAGGCCGGTGTGAGTCTGGACCAATCGCAGGGAGCCCAGAAAAAGAGGTCGAGCCAATTGGTATATTTGCTACGAAGTTGGGTCGGCACACTTTGGATCATTTTCTGTCCACGATCCCCTTGTGTGAAAATGGGGTAGGCATGCCCAATCCCCATTTCCCAGAAGTTGTCTGTGGCTCCCAAATAAGTGCTCCAGGACTCTTCCTTTCCGTTGTAGGTGATCACAGCTTCCGCTTCAGCCCCCCATCTGGCCGGAGCAACAAACGGGATATCGATGGTTTGTTCAGAAGTTCCAGCCTCCAGCTTCCGGCGATACACTTCCGTTGTTTTCCCCAACCCGGAATGGAGCAGAACCTTTAATTCGAATGAAGCTTTACGGGCCGAAAAGTTCTTCAATTTGACCGCCAGACTCCCCTTCTGGTTAGGTTCGTAGAGTACTTTATCTGTCCGGATTTCTGTGACGCCCACCGGAGAGATTTTTTCAATCACAGGATAGCGGGCAATCAACCTGAAAGGATAGAGCGTTGCCTCAGATAACAGGACGCTGCCATCTGGTTCCGTCTCTTCGAGAAGGTCCAGAATATCCAGCCCATCGTCCTTCTTTTCCAATGCATCCGGCAACTTGATTTCTTGCCGCCCAAGGTTCTGGAGTCGGAGCATCCTGCCTCGTTCCCCGAGTTGCCAACTTACCTCCACATTTCCATCTGCCCTCTTGCTCACGGGGAACTCAAAAGTCTTCACCTGTGCCTGGTCTTTATCAGAAAGGTCGGCCAGGGTGAAAGTTTGCTCCGTGCCCGCTGCATTGACCTTGATGGACACATCCCGACATAACCCGTCTGCATAAGGAGCCAG
>CAYSOI010000736.1:0-2192 GCA_964432425.1 uncultured Opitutales bacterium
GCACACGATTCTGCAGATTTGTGTTTATCCAATTGTTCACGAATATTGGTCGCACCTCGGGTGTCGGGTTCTATTGATCCCGCATCTGGTGGAGGTGGCGGGGGAGGTTGCCCAGTGATTCTTTCGAGAACCCAATTCCCCCTGACAACCGGAGAAGTATTGGCTCCATTGGCTGTCACTTTCAACACTGCTGCCTGAGTGAGGACTCCTCCGCGGTGAGATCCCTCTGGCACTGGAAACTTCTTCAGTTTCGAGCCATTGGGGCCTTCGATTCCATAATGCTCCGCCAGACGTCCATTGAGGTAGATGTGATCCGCATGGATGAGTTGGAGCAATGAACCATTGTGCTTCAGGAGTTCGGTGAAAGTGATTCGAGGCTCCATCTGAATCGATTCATGGAGATGCGGATCGAGAGTGCCACTGCTGAGCGAAGAGAAGTATTCAGGATACAACTCCCTATCCGGTGTCGTCGCGTCGATTTCCCTGAGATTCAGCCAATGATCGAGGAAATCTCTCACAAATGCCGCCGATTTAGCTGATTTAAGCAGACGTTCAGTTTCTTTGCGAAGTGTATCGGCCTGGTTCAATTGACCATTGTCTGCAAGCTTTCTCAAGTGTTCATCCGGCTGGCTTCTCCAAAGAAAATAGGAGAGTCGATTAGCCAGAGCATGATCGGTCAGCTTACCTGGTGCTTCCACCAGAAAGAGGAAATGCGGTGAACACAACATCGCTTTGTAGGCAGGAAGCATGGAGGATTCGAAACAGAGCTTTTGCTCCAACTTGGATTTTACAATGTCGAGGTATGGGAGAACTTCTGAAGATTCTACTGGTCGTCGAAAGGCTCTTTGGGCAAAGGCGAGTAACAGCTCTTCCGCTTTTACCAAGGGCTCCTCTGGAAACTCTGACGTGAGTGCCGCATGCCATTTCTTCTCTTTATCATGATAACTCTTTTGGGTGATGCTCCTTGGAGTGACTGTGCCACGGGGGAGTTGCTTGTAAGGGACCAGGGGTACATCACCGAAAAGAGCCTTGTAACTGGGAGGCGGCCAACTCTCATAGATTGGACCAGTGATCTCGACTGGAGCTACTACCAACGCTGGACCTACTGGTTCATAAAACTTTCCCGACTTCTTCCAGTCCTTCGGTAGATCCGGTTGCGGTGTGTATTGATTTAAACCATAATCATTACGAGCTTTCAAGATTCTGTAGGGGGCAACGATGATGGATTGAGCCGATTCAAACCAGTGTTCAATTTCCGTAACCGTAGGCTTGTCTGGTTGAGCATCAAAATGCCCAATCAGGGATCGTCTCTTGCCGCCCGCAGCTGTCCATAAGTTGTAGATCAGAGGCTTCTTGTCTGTGTCATCTGCCCAGGCCCTGATTTTGATTTTGTACCTACCCGGTTGAGTTTTGGTCAGTTCTCCGAATTGACGAAGGTAGGCCGGGACTTCGATGTGCGTATTACTGTAAAACCACAGATTCCCCTCCCTTGGTCGAATCATGGGCTTGTTATTCCCGTGCCCATAAAACCCTTTCTCCTTCTCATTATCGTAGGAGAAAAGATGAGTGATCTTTTCCGCAGGTTTACGCCGAACCATTGCTGCTTCCAGTGCCACTTCCGCTGCATCCAGATATTGATGAATGTGTACAGGGGAGATGGCCAGGGCTTCAGTTCCATTGCTGAATCCATCCGCTAAATCATCCTCAGGAAGCCTTCCCGCCAGAGACGTTCCAATATCCAGCAAATCCTGGATTGTATTCTCATATTCCAGACCATTGAGTCGGCGAATCCGAACTCTTCCATCCAACCTCCTCTTCACCACTTCCTTAGAAAGTTCAGCCTTTATCCATTGGTTCACCTTCTGGAGATCATTGACTGGCGGACGTTTCCTCTTCAGCGGCGGCATCTCACCAGCTTCCAAACGATTCAAAACCAATCCCCAATTCTTCACAGACTCTTCACCTACAGGGGCCTCCAGAACATCGACCCTGAAGTTTCCTTTCTCTGAATCTTCATCATGACAATCGATGCAATTCTGCTCAAGAAATGCCGTGATGGTTTCAGGTAATTCCTCTCCCCAAGCGGAGGAAACACATCCTGTGAAAAAGACTAACCAGGTAGTCCAAATTGTAAACTTGCTTCGGTGCATTTTTCGATCTGCTTCGTATTTATAGCACTTGAAGAGATTTCT
>CAYSOI010000737.1:0-2188 GCA_964432425.1 uncultured Opitutales bacterium
GTGAAGGCGAGAAGGATTGTGAAGAAAAAGGTTCGGGAAAAATGGGAATTCATCTAGGTCGCTTTAGAAGAGGGTCTGGCATTCAAATAGTTTTGAAGAACGATTATCGCCTAAAGGTTAGACTCCAACCCGGCAAGCCTCATTGAGGAGAGAATGGTCAAGCACACCCCATGTCTTGGAGATGAGCCCATCCATTTTGGACGGAAGACCTAGCTTAGGCTTTTCAGTCTATCAGTGATGTCATCCGGAGCCACATAGACCAACTTGTTCTTCACTTGTACTTCATCCAAGATCCCTCTATCAGCCAAATCCTTAAGATCCGTTCTGGCAGTTTGGTACACAACATTATGACTGGTTTGGTGGCTCTTGATAGTAAAGGTAAACCCAGGTTCACGAATCGCCTTTTGGACGAGAGCAATTTGACGATGGTTCATACCTGATTGCGGTCCCGACAGGTTTCTTGAATCTGTGATCTCTTTCCGTTTTTGTTCTAAATACTGATGCAAATTTTCAATGGATCGGCAGATCACCTTCAACTGGTGGAGGATAAAATAATTCAGATCATTCTCATCGGTTTCCGTATGAAGAAAACTTTTGTAATATTGAGCTGGTGCAGCATTCAACAAGCGGGATATCGAAATGAATTCTACCAACCAGAAGTCATTCCGTAACATGCACCAGTAAAAAAGGGTCCTGGCAGTTCTTCCATTGCCATCCACGAACGGGTGATCATACGCCAACCAGAAGTGAAGGATAATGGACCGGATCACCGGATGGAGAAATCCCTTCATTTCGGTATCATTGGCAAAATCACACATGGCTTGAATGCGTGAAGGTAGTTCGGAAGCATCGGGCGGGACATGGTAGGATCGATCATAGAAGTCGCTTCCTATATCAATTCTTTCTTCGGGAGTACGAAAACGACCTTCTTGCTCTGGATCATCCAGAGTTCCTTCGGTAATGGCTTGATGCATTTCCAAGAGTCGTTCCACACTGAGTGGTTCATTTTTCCACTCCGCCAAATGCTGCATTGTGCGGTAATTATTCACGACCATTCGCTGGGCTTCTGTGACTGCTTTTTTGCCCGATCTCAAAAAATCTTTTGCCTCGGAACGGGTTGTCGCAGCACCTTCTAGTAGACTGGAGGCGACAGATTCTTCCATCAATGATGATACATAGTATCGATCTCTGGTTTCTGGATTCGTCACTTCCTCCAAGGAACTGATCGAACCACCAGCTTTTAAATCCACATCATGCAATAGTTGGAACATTTGCTGGGTCAGGAAGAAATGAAAAGGCATGCCCTGTTTGTCCATCAATGTGAGATGCGTTCTGTTGTTTCTGCGGTACTTGAGTATCGTCCACCAATCTTCATTGGTCAGCCCTTCCGGTGGTTCCAAATACCGGATTTTGTCCCAATGAAGATACTCATCATCACGTGGTAACGGTTTCTGGGACAAGATCCAATCCTTGAATAGATTGTCGTCCTGTATCAGCTTTGGCAATCTCTCAAGCCATGAGGGTGGTGTCTGCGGAATCTTCAAAATCTACTAAATTATAAAACGATTAGTAGTTTTTTAGTACTTTGCAAGAAACTACTAATTTATAAAGAGATTAGTAGTTTTCTGACATGGACGGAAAAATGAGCGGATCGGGGCACTTGAGGGAACTCGAATTTCAAAAAGAAACCACAGATTCAGAAAAGCCACAGATTGTGTATTGGAAAGGGGTGTTGGAATGATTTGGATGGCCTGAAGGACCGTCCTACCAGGAATTAGGCACCACATTGTAGGACGGTCCTTTAGGCCGTCTTAGACGGAGGACACACTCTTCTTCAATCGTACCACTCCCATGATTTTGCCCTTCATGATTCTGCCAATTCAATTTGAACAATCTAAGGTTTCTCTGAATCTGTGGTTTTTATCTCTCCTTGAAACTGCCTGTTTCCCCACTCGACATGTTGCGGTTGGAGCGGCAAATATGGGGATATGATGCGTAAGATTTTAGGATTAATGTTAGGGCTGTGTTGTGTGGGAATACTATCGTCTCAGAGCGTCAATTTGGAAGCACTGGTGACTAAGAGGCACGAGGCATCATTACAAGCCAGGCAACAGGCTTTGCAAAAGACGGTTGCGAAGGACAACTACTGGATCAAGGGAGCATGGGGGGATACGATTTGGTGTCTGGC
>CAYSOI010000738.1:0-2184 GCA_964432425.1 uncultured Opitutales bacterium
ACCAACGCGAAGGCACCTACCCAGGCTACACCCCCAACTACATCCGCACCATCATCCCCCAAAACGGCCAAGACCTCACCAACCGCCTCGGCCTCGTCCGCCTCGATTCCATCTCCGCCGACTTTGTCGAAGGCACCCTTGTCGAGATGCTGGATTGATGAGGAAGTACTGTTTTATAATTGCCCCGTAGGCAACTGATATAAGTCGTATAGGACCTATGCGACCTATAATTAATGCTTCCCCAAAGGGCTCAATCACGACTTGGCCATGCTAACCCACTCCAATGCCAAGGCTTCATGCTTTTGGATAAAGTCATTCTTTCCTTCGCAGTATTGATCAATGTCCTGCTGACAGGTCTCAGCGACTTTTCGTTTCAGCTCATCATATTCACGGCAAACCACCGGATGAGCCCGAAGATAATCCCGAAACGCCAGATGTCGCCGCAGACCAGGATCTCCAGTAGCAAATGCATGGATCTGATGAGTTCGATTTTCCCCTCCCTTTCGAAAGTATCTCCGCCCTGGAATCCCCATTTCCCCAAGCCCCTCATAACCCAATGATTCAATTGCTACAGAGTGCTTGTCGAATATTTCCAGAGAAGGAGTTTCGATCAACATATCAATGATCGGCTTAGCAGACAAACCAGGCACAGCAGTGCTACCGATATGATGTATAGCCACAATTGCCTGAGCAGCTTTTGACAGAATCGCTACCTTCTCCTTTTCAAATGCCTCCGGCCATCTCGGATCATAGGGAACAACTTGAATTTTCATGATGAGGAGAATTAAAGGGTGTGCGGAATAGTCATGACTATTGCGCAGTGAACAGCGGAATGGTCAAAAGGTGAAGTTACGGATAATGAAAATGGAGCTTCACCAGATCGCTGAGGATCTGCCAGTTCTTTTCCTCAATGTAGATGCTGATTGTGGCGTGGGCACCTGCGTTGATTTCACGGTGATCTAAAGCTCCGCCTTTGATGCCGTCATTGAATTCTACCTGGAAAGGGACTTGGTATTTTTCCAGCTCAGATATGAGTAGATGGCCGTCTTTAAGCTGGTAAGTGTTGAACAGGATAAAGTCATCCTTGCTTTCAACAGGGTCTACCCGTTCAGGGGCTTCAATGGGGTTGGTTTTTTCTCCAAAAACAAAGGCGAGGGCCTGAAGGAATTTTTGGAGCAGTTTCTCCATTCCATCAAGTTACCGGATTGAGCTCATCAATGGGAGCTCCGTAGGGTAGCATATGCATTGGTCGCCCCGTGTGGTCGGGGAAAGTCATGGTGTGATCAATACCCAGGTGCTGGTAAACCGTTGCCCAGAGATCATTGGGGGTAAGTGGGCGTTCGATGGGTTCTTCGCCCTTGGAGTTGGTGGCTCCAATGACTTGTCCGGTCCGCATACCGCCACCAGAGACGAGGATGCTCTGGGCTCGTGGCCAGTGGTCGCGACCGGGTTGATCGACTTTGGTCTTGGTTCCGGGGCGGACCGTGATGCGTGGGGTGCGGCCAAACTCTCCGGTGACTACGAGCAATACTTTTTTGTTCAGGCCCCGTTCGTAGAGGTCCTCAATCATAGCGGTGATGACTTTGTCGTAAATGGGGAGGCGAACTTTGGCGTCTTTGAAAATGTGGGCGTTCACGGCGTGGCTATCCCAATTGTATGTACCTTCATTGAGCCAGGGCACTCCGGTATCGCCATAAGGGTTTTCCATGACAACGGTCACCCAGTTGGCTCCGGCTTCCACCAGTCGGCGGGCAAGCAGGGCACGAGTGCCCCAGTTGTGTTTCCCAAATCGTTCACGAGTCCTCTTGGATTCTTTGCTGAGATCAAAGGCTTCACGGACACTCTGCGAGGTCATCATGTGGAGAGCCCGCTGATTGAAGACATCCATGCTCTTCATGGCCCCGGCGTTTTCGATATCCCGACGCAGGTTGTCAATGGACCCCAATAGGCTGGTCCGGTCTTCCAGTCGCTTGGCCAGTGCTTGGTCCACGTGTATGTTCTGGACAGAAAAATTGTCCGCACTCGGATCCGAAGAAATCGCGAAGGGGTGGGTTTCAGTACCGAGGTAGGCGGAGCCAAAGCTGAAGGTGTCGATGTTGTTTACCCGGCCATTGCCTAAGGTCATGTAGCCTGGCATTCCCCGTGTGTCTCGCTTGCCTTCCAACGCTTTGAAGGCCATGGAGC
>CAYSOI010000739.1:0-2181 GCA_964432425.1 uncultured Opitutales bacterium
CCTGTGCCTGTCTTGATACCCTGGATATTGACACTGACAGTGCGGGAGCCGCCGGGGATGATGACCTCGGGCATTTTGATGCTGTTGGGGATATCGGTCTTCACGTCGACCAGAAGACCGTTGGGTGGGGCTTCAAATTCGATTTGAAAGATGAGGAGTTCCGATTGGCCAGCCTGGAGGCGGAGCATTTTGGGGTGTACGTTGATCGTGGAGGGATCAACACGGAAATTGCCGAAGGGCTCCTTGCCGTTGGCTCCTTCAAGATAAACGGGGTAGGTGCTGCCGGAGGGCAGAGTGGGTACGACAAACGTCAACTGACTGTCAGAAACATAGTTGGTGGCGGTTTCCAGGTCGCCGATGTGGATCTTGTCGAATTCGGTAAAGCCACGACCGAGGACCGGGATGGTTGCCCCGACAGGGCCCCGTTCACTTTCCAGGGTGATGATGTAGCGATTGGATAGTTCAAATTGCTGGAGAGAGCCCTTGATGACCTTAGCCTCTTTGCCGCTCACTTTCTTCACGTCATATTTGACCTGATAAAAGTATCTTGCCCCACGACGATCGCCAGGAAGGCGGTAGTCAAATTCCCAGATGTCCTTACCGGCATCGCTTTTGTTCATGGGAAAAGTTTCCCCGTTGATGACGATCTCCGCCTGCAGGCTATCCCGGTCCACAGAACCATTTTTGACCTCGGCATCGACGCTCAGAGTGTAAATGCGGGAAGGGTTCTGCGGGATCTTGGAAGTCGACAGGTTTCGCAACGTAATGTCACGACATCCTGCAAAGAGGCAAAATGCCATTGCGAAAATCAATCGGGCGGAAATAAGTATGTTCTGCTTCATGTGTACTGATTTTTCAAAAGTGTTAGGGCCAGACGTGCAAGTCAAAGCTCAAAAAGATCTTTCTTTGGGTGTGTATGTGCATGTCCCGTTTTGTGCCTCAACCTGTGATTTCTGCGCCTTCTATCAGGAGACGCCCCTCCGCCAGGATTTGTTAAAATTTTTAAAAACCATTGAGGCAGAATTTTCAAAAACAACCCCTATTCGAGAAGTGGAAACGGCCTTTTGGGGCGGCGGAACCCCAGGAGTTCTCCCTGCTGGAGACCTGGAAACCCTTGGGAATGCACAAATTTCTCACCTTGGAAAACCTCGCAAGGAATGGAGCATTGAGCTGGCTCCTTCGACCGTCAAGGCTGACAAACTCAAGGTTCTGAAGGACCTGGGCTTCAATCGCATTTCGTTGGGAGTGCAAAGTTTTGATGAAAACATGTTGCAGGCACTCGGCAGAAGGCAGTCTGCAAAAATGGCCAGAAAAGCCTACGATCTGATCCGGGAGGCCGAATTTACGATTGTGAACATTGACTTGATGTTTGCCGTCCCCGGACAGACCGAAGAGCAATGGCTGCAGGATTTGAAATGCGTCCAGGAACTCGCCCCGGAGCATGTCTCGACCTACTGCCTGACCTTTGAAGAAGACACGGCTCTCTACGTAAAACTTTCCGAAGGCAAAGTCACCCGAGACCCTGAAAACGAAGCCCGGCTTTACGAAAAGACCTGGGAGACTCTTGATCGTATGGGGCTCCACCAATACGAAATCTCCAACTTTGCCCGCCCCGGTTTTGAGTGCCTGCACAACATCAACACCTGGCGAATGCAGGAATGGATCGGATTTGGGCCCTCGGCTTCGTCTCAATACAACGGAAGACGTTTCACCAATGACGCCAACCTCGAAACCTGGATAGAGGGCATTGAAAACCATTCTCCAGTCTACATGGAGGAATCCGAACTTTCCGAGCAGGAGTGGGCCATCGACCATCTTATCTTCGGATTACGCATGAATGCGGGAGTTGATCTCTACCGACTACAGCAACAATTCCCCAACTCGATCCACCTGCCATCACTGCAACAACGACTTAACGATTGGATCGAAGAGGGGCTGGCTCAAGAAGCTGGCAACCACTACTCCCTGACTCTTCAAGGCCGCCTTGTGGCAGACAGGCTCGGCGAAGAGCTGATGGATTTTCAGGGTTGACCGGATGGGCGGGAATCAAAGGACGGCCTGAAGGACCGTCCTACGGCAGCACTTGTGATGCGGCGCTGAGAGAGGTCGTATAGGACATATGGGACTTATGAGTCAGTTACTGGATCTTGGCCAGAACGGCCTGGCTCATTGCTGAAACTT
>CAYSOI010000740.1:0-2180 GCA_964432425.1 uncultured Opitutales bacterium
CGGCGATCATCAGGTCGTACATGACCTCGATCTCCTTCTTGCCTTCAATTTCTCCCGGTGGAGGTTTCATCTTGGTTTTCGGTCGGGGGACATCCATCCATTGCTCCTCCTTGCTGAGGCGGGTTTCGATGTCGCGGATGCCTTGAAAGTATTCGTCGAGTTTGTCGGTGTCCCGTTTGCCCAGACCGCGTTTCATGTCCTTTGCATTCTCCAGGATGGTGTCGAGAACACTTCGCTTCTGGGCCAGCATGGCTTGCTTTTGCTCCAGTGGCGTGGTGTCTGGAGAGAACAGTCGGTGATAAGCTTCCAGCGGTCCATTCTGTCCCGCCACAGGTTTGCCTCGTGCATCCCAGGCCATGGAAAGCCCAGGTCCATGTCCAGATCCAGTGATATTGCTCTCCGCCCCATTGAGTTGAAGGGAAGAGAACCGAGTCTTCAGTCCCAACTGAGCCGCCGCCACCTGGTCAAAAGATATGCTGTTATGGAAACTCTGGCCTGGCTGGGCATAACGGTTTGCCCCCGTCAACCACATTGCACTGCCCCAGTGTCCTTCATTCGAGTATTTGTTCCAAAGTCCCTGCACAATGCTGAAGTCCGCCTTGTGCTTGGCCAAGGGGGACAAGCCTTCCGGCAGTTCATAGTCCGCCCCGGGTTGGTTTATATCCGGATACCAGGACTCTTCCGTCACACCCCAACCAAACCCCATCACAACCAACCGCTTCGGCGGAGTCATGTCCTTGGCCGCAGCTGCAAAGCTACGATAGCCAAGAGAAGGCAGTGCAGGTAAGGCAACCAGTGCCGTACTGGAACGAAGAAATTGGCGACGTGTATTCATGGCTTCTATCTGTGTAATATCAAAACATTCGTGTCATTCGCGGATATTCTTTTCAATTCGCGTTAAAATTCATTCATTCGATTGCCCCAGAACCACCCTCTTGAATTCCAGCTTTGAGTTCCTGAAGTTGATCACAAGGCCCAGCTTAAACTTAGCGATTCTCAGGTAATTCAACATTTGGGCGATCTCATTATCGCCAATTTTATCAATCGATTTAACATCTATGAGAATACCTGAATTCACTGTAATATCTGGAATGCAATCACCTACAATCTGATCCTTAAAGAAGATGGGGTAAGCTCTTTGCTGCTCAGGTTGTAAGCCTTTATTCCGAAGGGCTATGGCCAGTGCATTCTCATAAGGTTTCTCTCGAAGGCCAGGACCGACTTCCTTATGGACCTCCATCGCTGCACCAATCACTTCGTAACTGCCATCATTGAATTCCATTTTCTAACACGAATGTAAAAGAATTAGCTCGAATTGCACGAAGTTTACTTCCTGTTGAATACTCTGTCGGTCACCAAGGCATGAATAAACTCCCGTGTTCGGAGGTCTTTCTCTTTTGCGGTGGCTACGATCTTCTCCAGAGTGGCTTCATCGGCGAAGCCTGCTGGACGGCCCAGGGCGTACTCAAGCAGGGCGGAGCTGAAGCCTTTGGCGAAGTCATCAGAGTGGGAGGCGATGACCTCACGAAGTTCAAAAAAGTCTTTGAAGTCAGGTCCACCGTGGAAGGCGGCTTTGGCTTCGATGGTCCAGGTTTTGCTCTTACCTTTGACGGGTTTACCGTTCTCATCTTTGACCTGATAAGTGTCCTCGGTCCGCCATTGTCCAACGGCGTCGAAGTTTTCCATTCCGAACCCGATGGGGTCGATCTTGCGGTGACAACTGGCACATTGTGGATCTTCCCGGTGGGCCATAAGACGTTCCTTGGTGGTCAGAACTTTGCCAGCTAATCGCTCAATTTGAGGGACATTGGCCGGGGCAGGTGGAGGCGGATTGTTAAGCAGTTTTTTCAAAACCCAGACTCCGCGTTCGACCGGACTGGTGTGCTCCCCATTTCCACCCATGAAATGAATGGCGGACATCCCGAGCAGACCACCACGAGGGGAACCTTCTGGAAGCTTCACTTTTTTGAAAGTGTCTCCCGAGACTCCGAGGATACCATAAAAGTCGGCGATCAAACGATTGGCAATGATGTAGTCTGACTTCAGCAAATCATTCAGAGGGACATTATTCTGAAGCATGTAGGCGAAGGTCTCGTACACTTCATTCTTGGCGGCCAACCGAGTACTGTCATCAAAACGCGGATACATGGGGCGATTGACTTCAAAGAATTCAAAACGCT
>CAYSOI010000741.1:0-2179 GCA_964432425.1 uncultured Opitutales bacterium
ACCTTCCGCAACTGGTGGGAATCCTGGTCTGGAAAAAGTGCATGAGCGACCAGCTTCCCGGCATCCGCTATATCGATTCCCATACAGAAGGGGAGCCGACTCGGGTAATTGTAGAAGGCGGACCTGAGCTGGGTTCTGGAACTATATCGGAGCGGCTCTCTCGATTCCGAGAAACTGCCGACCCTTTTCGCCAATGTGTGATTAACGAACCCAGAGGCTGGGAGGCGGTGGTCGGAGCCTTGCTTTGTGAACCGACGGATCAGAGTTGTGCTGCGGGAGTCATTTTCTTCAACAACACCGGCTACCTGGGCATGTGTGGTCATGGGGCGATCGGAGTAGGTGTGACTCTGCATTATCTGGGTCGAATTGGGCTCGGAAAACAGAAGCTGGAGACACCGGTCGGAGTGGTCGAAGTGGAATTACTGGGTCCCAACCAGGTGGCCATTGGTAACGTCCCGAGTTATCGGTTGAGCAAAGACGTAAGTGTGGAAGTCGAGGGCATAGGAACCGTAACGGGTGACATCGCCTGGGGAGGGAATTGGTTCTTTCTAGTAGGGGACAGTCCTGTTTTGGTAAAAGCCAAAAACATAGCCCAACTCACCGACGTATCCTTGCGGATCCGTCAGGCTCTTGAAAAGAACAACATTACCGGAGAAAACGGGGCTGAAATTGATCACATTGAACTCTTTGGTCCTCCTTCCTCCTCTTATGCGGACAGCCTGAGTTTTGTGCTTTGTCCGGGAGGTGCTTATGACCGTTCACCTTGCGGAACAGGGACCAGTGCCAAGTTGGCTTGTTTAGCCGCCGATGGAAAGCTGGCTCCGGGAGAAACCTGGATTCAGGAGAGTGTCATCGGTAGTCGATTCGAAGCCAGTTACGCTGAGGCCGAAGGTGGGAAGATTTTGCCCAGGATTTTTGGCAGTGCCTACATTTGCAGCGAGGGAACTCTGGTCCAGCAGGAGGGAGATCCTTTTGCTTTTGGGATATGAGCAACGGAGGAAATCAGGAATCCGTGGTGATTGTCGGAGCGGGCATCATTGGGATTGGTTGTGCTCACTATTTGGCCAAAGCAGGATTTAAAGTTACTGTCATCGACAAAGGTTCGATCGCCGCGGCCTGTTCCGCCTACAATTGTGGCTACATTTGCCCCAGCCATGTTCCTCCTTTGACGGAACCCGGTGCGATTGGAGTCGCCCTCAAGTCCTTGTTCAACCCCAAGTCTCCCTTTCGGGTCAAACCGAGATTGGACCCCGCACTGTTGGTTTGGATGTTACAGTTTGTCAAACGCTGCAACCATCAACAGGTCTTGACCGCTGGAAAGCATTTGCAGGCGATCCTTGATGCTTCGATGGACGAGTACAAAACGCTGATGGCCGATTTGACGCTGGATTGTGAGTGGCAGGAAAAGGGTTTGCTCTATGTGCTCCAAACCGAAAAAGGCATGGAGTCTTTTGCAAAAATGGATTCCATGCTGACCAAGGATTTCGGAGTCTCCGCCAACCGAATCGAAGGTGCCCAGTTGCCTGAGTTTGACTCAGGATTCAAGCCTGGTCTCGCCGGAGCTTTTCACTATCCTGAAGACACATCCGTTCGCCCCGAGTCTCTAAACCAGAGCTGGGCCAAAAGTTTGCAGGATCAAGGGATCGAGTTTGTCGAAAACTGTGAATTGCAAGCCGTCCGAAAGTCTTCTGGCCGCATCACCAGCATCTCCACATCCCAACGGGAATTTGAGGCCGACCACTTTGTCTTCGCCATGGGAGCCTGGAGTCAACGCTGGTCAAAGGAGCTGGAGTGCAAGATCCCCATTCAGCCCGGCAAAGGCTACTCCGTAACCATGCAACGCCCCGAGAATAGCCCTACCCATCCCGTCCTTTTCCCGGAACACAAGGTTGGTGTTTCCCCATTTGAAAACGGTTTCCGACTCGGCTCCATGATGGAGTTTGCCGGCTTTGATACCACCATTCCTGCCTCCCGAATCCAGCAGCTCCGCGACTCCGCCCGCCCCTATCTCGTCGCCTCCGTCGATGGCGAAGCCAAGATCACCTGGTACGGCTGGCGACCCATGACTTGGGACAGTCTTCCCGTCATCGGCCCAACCCCCAATTTCCAAAATGGTTATCTCGCCACCGGACACAATATGCTGGGCCTCAGTCTGGCTCCCGCCACCGGCCGATTGGTT
>CAYSOI010000742.1:0-2176 GCA_964432425.1 uncultured Opitutales bacterium
CCCAACCTGGGAAGGATTTCACCAATAGTTCCTCCAGGTGAGGAGGTTTGGTGGGCTTACTGTTCGAGGGGCGTGGGGCTAATTGCAGGAGGATGCTGCCTGCGATGACAAGACTGGCAACGCTGAGAAGTATCTTCTTCATTACATAAATCAAAGTGGGTACTTCAGTTGGATCATCGCCCGGTAATAGCGATGGTTGGTAGAATTGGATGGAATGGGGGCTTGGATCCTGTAGTTTTCAGTGTTGGGTGCCAGATTCTGAATGCGGGATGCATCTGACCAATTCTTAAGGTCTGACGATTCCTGAATCACAATTTCATTAATCAGCTGCACTTCAACAGGCTTTTTCAGCAGGAAGGTGATTTGTCCATCTTGCAAGATTTCCATCTTCAGTTTGAAATTGGAATCGGGTAATCGAGGATTTGTTCCATAAATGTATTCCACGTACTGGTTGGCACCATCTCCGTCGAGATCCTTGTCAAAATCAGTTGGCGGAATGTCGAGCTCTTCTGCCCAGAGTTGCATGTTTCTCTCTTCATGCTCGTAGAGGATAGTTCGTACATCCTTGAATTCGGCATTTGTATCGGACGGAAGTTTGGCCGTTACCGAAAATGCATAGGAGCCTTCTTCTTCAAATTCAATGTCAACGGACGGGGAAGTCGAAAAAGGCTGGATGATGCTCCACTTATCCTGAGCTTTCATCCAAAATTCATATAAAGCCGAGTCTTTTCCGTGGCTCAGCTCACAGTGTAGGGTGTTTTGTTTCGATCCACGAGGATGGAGGAGGGACAAGGATTGAATTACTGCACATTGATTTTTGTTCTCAATATTTTGAATGGAGACGTCAGGTCCTGTCCCCTTTTTGTAAATGACCAAAAATTGGCCATGTGTTTTTCTGGCAGGGAAGATTTTCCTGTAATTTGAGAGAGAGGCTTGCTCCAACCACCGACCTGACTGGAGGCTGTTCTCAGTGCCATATCTTGATAAGATTCGCAGGAACTCTATCTGATAGAAAGGTCTCGAAAGATCGAGATATAGGTAATTTTTATCGGTGGGCGTAATCTCTGAGATGATCGCCCCAAAACCCTCAGCCACATTTGAAATCTCTTCGAGGTACAGATAGCTTTTCCAGCGTTGTGCATTGGATTGAAATTCTTCGATGCCGGTGAGTTGGTACACATGCTCCATTTGGCTGATGTGCAGGGCCATGTACCCTTCATTGACGATATAAACCCTATTGGCTCCATAGGTTGTCCAGCAACCAATATCGCTCAATGTTGCAACTTTCAGCAATGCTTGGGTGGCTAAGTCCACAGGCAGGGTCTGATCCTCTGTATACTGGGAATACTCCAATAGACCGATATAGCCAAAAATGTATCCATTGAGTACGTGAGAGGGCTCCTCCGTAGGATATTCTTCTAACCAAAAATCGAAGATGTCACTGACTGCCTTGGTGCCTCCCTCTTGTATCGGTGCGACCATACAGTTTATCGCCTCTTTCGCCCGTTGTAAATAATCACGATTACCCGTTAAATGATGGGCTCGGACCATCAGGGAAGTAACCAATCCTTGTGCCAGGCAGCTTACCCACCCAGGTTTCAGATCAAATTCCGGGAGTTGGAAATGATATTTGTAGGCCGCCTTTCCCTCTGACAATTCCAGAACTTCTCCGCCCTCCATCAGGTAATCCACTTGAGTCAAAAACGCATCCTTGTAGCGAGTGTCGCCTGTCGTAATAAATTCGTCATAACAGACGATGCCGTACTGGGCAATCGTCCCGGGGTTATATTGTAAAGGAGCCCAGCTGTAATTGACCCTTGGAACTCCATTAGCATCGAAGGGCAACCCCGTATACCAGCCATTTGGACCTGCCGCCAGTGAGTGGTAATCTTGTAATGGCTCTTTGCCCGCCAGGTCCAATATTCCGATATTCAGGATGAAGAAAATCCCATAACAGAATCTTAATTTCATTTTGGAATGTCGGGTATTCTTCTGATTAGACATGAGTCAGGACTCCTGATATTTGTGCTTCATGAGCTGCCGGTAAACTTCTCCATGGTTGCAGAGCCTTGCTGGTTGACACCTTTGCGGGAGAGAACTGTCAAGGCGGTGAAATATAGAATTTTCAGATCGAGGAGGAAGCTTTGGTTGTCGACATACCAGACGTCGAGTTTGA
>CAYSOI010000743.1:0-2174 GCA_964432425.1 uncultured Opitutales bacterium
AAGAGGTTTTCAGCGATAGCTCGAAAACGACTGCTCGGGAAGTCTTCGCAAAGGCGTAAAGTAGCAGAGGCGTCCCGCCTCTGTTTTACTTGTCTAGTTTGGGGATGGACCTTCTTAGAAAGTCATCAAACAGTGGTACGGTAAACTCAAGGCCTCCATGAGATGGACTGTAGATCATCCCTTTGTGGATCAATTTGGCTCGGCGTGGGCTAAGGCTGCTGACTTTGACTCCTAATCGTTCAGCGATATCCCCAATGAGGTATGGCCCATTGCCTATTTCAGCCATGGCCCGAAGAAATGTCTTTTCGCTGGGAGTCAGGCGGTCAAAACGAACTCGAAAAAAGTTTTCATCAAGGCGTTGTAGAGCAACTTCAGTCGCCTTTTTCACGTCATCTTGTGTAATCGGTGGGGTTTGGGCGTGATTCCATGCTTGGTATCCCCACTCTTGTATAAAATAGGGATAACCTTGGGTCAGCTCAATGATTGCATCAACCGCTGCAGCTTCAAAGCTGGCCCCCTCCTCTTTTGCCGGCTCTGTCAATGCCCTCCGTGCATCTTCTGTTGCCAGTGGGCCAATACGAGGGAAACTGAAAAGACGTTCCGCATAGGATTTGGAGTCACCTGCCAACCGGGGTAAGATGGGTAGACCTGCTCCCAGAAGAACTAAAGGAAGTTGCTTTTGCTGCATGCGATGCAGTGCCATGATCAACGCACTCAATTCTTTTTCTTCAAAATATTGAATTTCGTCGATCAACAACGCGATAGCCGTCTTGCGTTCCCTTGCTACTTCAGCGATGACAGTAAGAAGGTCCGGCAGATCGATTTCTAAATCACCACTATCAGCTGTGCCCTTCTCAGGATTGATATCCAGACCAATGGGAATGTCGTCAAAAGTGACTTTGATACTGCTGATAATACTCTTTAGGGCCGCTAACCCTCTTCTTACGGTTGCTTTAGCACCTTCCATCCTGTCGAGTGTGTAGAGAAGCGAACGGAGTTGAGGTGCAAGCAGGGCAACCAATGACTTATCCTCATGGGCCTCAATAAAGATCGTCTTGTATCCTTCGTTTTCTGCCAAACGGGTCATCTCACTCAGGAGAACGGTTTTTCCAACTCCACGCAGCCCTGTTAGTAGAATACTCTTTTCCGAACGACCTCGCTGAATACGTCCAAACAAGATTTTGGCTTGTTGTAACACATCCTCTCTTCCGACAAGTTCGTGCGGTGGTGAGCCAGTTCCTGGAGAAAAAGGGTTTTGGATCGGGTTCATGGTCTATATACGAATCTACTAAAGTATATCGTGAATCAAGTATAAATGGGTATAGCTGGGTAGATCTAGTTTGAGAAGTGTCTGTAGTGTAGTACCAAACTGGGGAAATGTTCTCAGAAATGAGAGATAGAGAAACCGGAGGAGAGGGAATAGTTTGAAAGTTTTGAAGATATCGTTTTGCAATGGAGCATGAAAAAGTTCTGCCTACTGATGCTAACTGTATCCCTTCTCCACGCCGAGGAAGTTGGCGACCGATGGGGGACGGCAGAGGCGGAGCGGGCGTATTACAAGATTACGAACCTTCCGATTCCGAAGGATTTGGTGGTGGAGGCGGGGGCTTTTGAGACTTTGCCGGATGGTCGGATTGCGGTGGGAACGCGGCGGGGGGACATCTACTTGCTGGGTGATGTGGATGCGGAGAAGCCATCGCCGGAGTACAAGTTGTATGCTACGGGTCTGGATGAGATCTTTGGTTTGGCGTATCGGGAGGGGGCGTTTTATGTGACGCAGAGTTGTGAGCTGACCAAGGTGACGGATCGCAACAAGGATGGTCGGGCGGACAAATTTGAGGTGGTTTCGGACAAGTGGGGATATGCGAATTACCATGAGTATGCTTTCGGGTCGAAATTTGATCCAGAGGGGAATCTGTACATCGCTCTGGGGCTATCGGCATCGTATCATTCGAGAGCTTTGTTTCGGGGTTGGGCCATGAAGGTGACTCCCGATGGCAAGACGCATCCGATTGCCAGTGGATTACGGAGTCCGGGTGGGATTGGTCCCAATGAACATGGCGAACTGTTTTATATCGAAAGTCAGGGGCCGTGGAACTCTTCCTGCAGTCTGAAGTTTGTGAAAGAAGGTGGCTTTATGGGGCATCCGAAAAGCTACAATTGGTACAAATTTG
>CAYSOI010000744.1:0-2170 GCA_964432425.1 uncultured Opitutales bacterium
CGGGAAGAATCTGATTTTGAGACTGCCATGAAATAGGTTTTGCAGACTAAGTTTCCAAAGTTCGGAAATTAGCCAACTTTTTCATAATTTCTTCCAAAGAGACCAATCATTGAGTGTAAGAAAAATTTCACGAATTCTTCAGGAATGGGGCCTTTACTGCCTAGTCAAATTAATGAAAAGTTTCCTAAAAGCACGAATGGAGAAATTGCTACAATTTGGAAACTGAAGAGTTTCGCCGCTTGCCCTCGTACTCCACCTACCTTATCTGCTCGAGAAAATGAAAACAAAGTTCCTCCATCTTTCATGGCTCGTTCTTTGCACACTCTTAATCACTGGCCCTGGACATTTAATCGAAGCTCAGGAACTTAGACTTTCCAGCACTGCGATTCAAGAAAACCAGCCTCCTGAGACTTTAGTCGGGCGGTTCTATTCGGACTCGTTTGATGCAGTCCATTATCTTCCGGGTGTACATGACCTGGCAATTTCAAGAGATTACCTGTACTATATCGCGGATGGTGGGGATCTGTGGGTTGTGAAGATCGTAGCGGAAGGTGAGGCAGACACACCAATCAGGCTAGTTGAGAGAGGGGTAAAATCGATTACGGCGGGAACAACAAAAGTTTATTACGCAATGGAAGATGGTTCACTTTGGGAACTGGAAATCTTCCTCAACAATATACTGAATAAACCAACGCTCAGTTCGAAAAAGAAAAAGCTCGTAGAATCCAACGTTTATCAAGCGTTCCATGCCTGGGAAGGAAAGGTCATCACGATGAACACAGAAGGGTATCTCTCATTGAATTACCCAGACCAGGATTTTCCAGTAGAAGGACAGACTGCCAGCTCTCTGGCAACGGGTTTCCGCCATTGTATATTTGCCCAGGAGGATGGTTCCTTGTGGGGATTCGGAAGTAACGCCAATGAGCAACTTATGCTGTCTGAGTCGGGATCTCAATTTTCCACTCCAAAGAGACTCATGGCTGGAGGTGTCCAGAATGTGGCAGCAACGGAACGGGAAACTTACTTTACCCGAGTCGACGGCTCATTGTGGGGAATCGGTAAGGGCATGAAGAAATTCAGCAATTCCCGGGAATCCATGGCAAGGATCGTGTCTTCAGGTGTGACTGATTTGGTGGCGAAGGACTGGTACTGTGTCTACCGTATGGAAGACGGGACAGCTAAGCTCTTTGCGACAAACTTGAAGTATCAGGAATCTCCCGCCCCCATAAGCCTTGGTAAACTCAATGCCATACTCCTGGCAGCTGGTAAGAATGCATTTGCTTATACTAAGAAGGACGGATCCCTGTGGTATCAGAAAGTTGATAAGGAGAAACCCAATGAAGACTGGCCCAAACCCGTAGAAATTCGACACCCACGGGCCATCTTCCTTCCATCCTACGTGGATAACCGCTTTTTCAGAATTTCTGGAAGCAAATTACTCACCAAACAAGAACTCAATCACGAGAGGGATAAGCCCTATCAAATATACGTCCGGAGTGTGGACCAGCAAGGCCGTGATGTAAGAAAAGGGTTTAGTATCCAGGTGATCGAAAAGACAAAGGCGCCCTAGCAAAACACTCCAATAATCTACTCCCGTATCTTCCTCGCTTGCCCAGAATTCACTTCTATCCTACTTTGCTCAGCATGAAACAAAAACTGCTTTTTCTCCCCTTCTTATTTCTGATTATCTTTCCCCTTTCCATCTTCGCCGACGGGATGGTTGTCCCTCCACAAAAATATGAAGGATCCCTCAACGAAACGGCTCAGGAAGCCATCCTCATCTTTCATAAAGGAACGGAACAACAACCTTCCTCCCAGGACATGATTTTGAAAATCACTGTGCAGGGAGAAACCAAAGATTTTGGCTGGGTGGTACCACTGCCCAGTGTTCCGGAAACAGGGAAAGCCGATGCTGCCATGTTCAAGGAGTTGCATGACTACGTCCAAGCCCGCCAACCCAGGAGGCCCAAAGCATCTGGCGGTTTCAATGGTATCGATTCCAAATCTGAATCAGAACCCGCAGCTCAAGTGATCAAGAGAGAAATCGTCGGAAGTTATGACGTGGCCATTGTTCGGGAAAAGAAGGACGGCGGCCTCAAAGATTGGTTGGAAGATAATCAATTCAAAACCCCAGAGAACGTGGGTGACCTCATCGCATTCTACCGCAAAA
>CAYSOI010000745.1:0-2168 GCA_964432425.1 uncultured Opitutales bacterium
GGACATTCTTGTATTTGGTGGTGTCTTCGCCCTTGAACCGAAGGATCAACTTCCAGTCCGACTCGACACACCAGAGGTATTGCAAGGTGTTGTTAGGGTCTCCAGGGGACATGTTGTGGATAGCGTGGGTGACCCCGAAAACTTGTTTCCTTGCCGAACGGGCCTGGGGATCCATCAAGTTGATTCCCGGAAGGCAGGCTCGGGATTGAAGACCAGTAGCAGCGAGGATGGTAGGGAAGAGGTCGACCGCATGAGCAAAGTCATAGGAACGCTGGGGTTCCAACTTGCCGGGCCAGGAGACCATGATCGGCGTCCGGATCCCATTTTCATAGGGCGAACCTTTGGAGCGTAGGGCGTAGGATCCCCAGATCTTTTGGTTGGGGTCTTCGGCATTGGTACTCTTGGCAGCCCAACCATTGTCGCAGATATACAGGACGAGAGTGTTGTCTGCTACCCCCTTTTTCTCAATGTGTCCGAGGAGTTCCCCGCAGGTTTCATCAAACCATTCACACATGGCATAATACTTGGCCACATCGGGTGCACGGCCTTCCTGGCTGTACTTTTCCAGGAGCCGGACCGGGGGGTTGTGGGGAGTGTGGGGGAGAAAGGGGGCATACCAGACCAGAAACGGTTTTTCTTGGTTAACGGCATGGTCAATGAAGGAGGTGACCGGTGCCATCGGTTCCAATCCCCTTCTGCCTATGGAAAGCCCGGCATCTCCATGACGACCGCGACGCTTGGGATCCCCGTGAGTCATTCCATGGGTGAAGCCACCGTCCTGAAACGAACCTTCCCACCATTTCCCGGACTGGTGGGCGAGGTAACCATTGGACGTGAGGTCCCGGACAAAACTGGGAAATGTATGAAACTTCTTCTGCATGGGAAGGTCGAGGACAGCACGGTTGTTCCGCCCGTCGACATCGTTGCCCGTGATCCCATGCTGAAAGGGGTAGAGTCCCGTGAGCATGGAGGCCAGGGAAGGACGGCAAAGTGGAGACGCTACATAACCCCGACCAAAGACCAGGCTGCGGCTGGCAAGCTTGTCGAGGTGGGGAGTTTGGATGGTGTCGTGTCCCATAAAACCGTAATCTCCCCAGGCTTGGTCATCGCTGAGAATCAGGACGATGTTGGGCTTGGACGACCCGGCGGCGGTCTGTGTGCAGATGAGAACCAGAGATATCAGAAAGTTTAGCAGTTTCATGTATTTCATTTGAAAGTAGGAGGGTGGCGATAATTCGCAGGTGAGAGGTTCTGACCAGACCAGAATGGATTGCAAAGGGTTGCTGCTACCTCGATACGAATTTAACGAAATTCACAGAAAAAAGGATGCAGGCTGCCGGGAATGAAGGATGCTAACCCGGAATGGCCGGAACCAAAGCAAAGGAATCTTCAGATCAATAGGCAGTTGCACCCCGGAGGGCATGCCAGTGGAGATGCAAAGCTCCAACATTGGCTGACACCCACTCCGGGGTGCATCGGGGTGGGTGACCATTCCTGGGGTATCGTTCGTTCCTCACTTAACCCCACGCTAAGGGCTACAATCCCTCCGGGATAAGGGGTTCACTCAATTTCCATGGGATCATTCATTGGTTCCCGGTGCGGAAACTATGCCGGAGGCATTACAGCCATTAGCCCCAGGTCGAGCGAAGCGATACCTGGGGAATTCAGATCAATGGGGATTTGCACCCTGAAAGGTGTGCCAGCATACATGGAGCGTCTTTAATGGCTGACACCCACTCCGGGGGGCATCAAGGTGGGTGCCTATTTGCCTGGATAGCGAACTACCTTTGTGTCGTTCTTCTGTGGTTTGCCCGGAGTACTGCGGCCTTGGGCGATGACTTTCTCGAAACGTGCTTTCAAGTCGGCAAGGTGCTCAGGTTGGGCGGCGGCGAGGTTCTTGGACTCTCCGATATCGGAAGAGAGGTCATAGAGTTGGACGGGCTGGCTCTGGTCACCGCCCTGACCCCATCCACCGGAACCTTTCAAGGGGATGTACTTGAGGTTTTTGTATCGAAAGCTGGGGACACCGCGGATGGAACAACTTACCGCCGTTTCCCGAACAGGTTGGCAACCACCTTTCATTAGGGGGAGAAGGCTGAAACTGTCCTCTCCAGCGTTGTCGGGAAGATTGACTTCAAGGATGTCGGCGAAGGTAGCGAGAAGGTCAG
>CAYSOI010000746.1:0-2166 GCA_964432425.1 uncultured Opitutales bacterium
TTTCCCTCTCATCCAATCTTTGAGTCATTTTCTGAAGATATGTATTGTCTTTCATTTGCTCAAGGTGAACCAGATATGCGATCAAATCCCTCCGATCTTGATCAGGGAGAACTTCCATTTCTCTTTTGATTTCAGCGACACTCATTCTCTACTTAGTTTTGTGATTGAACCTTGGATTCCTTATCCACTTTTACCCCACTGATGTGCAATCCGGACAGAATATCGAAGGAATCATCATCATGAAACACCAACACTCTACCTCCTGCAGGAGTAACCTTCACATGATCTAAGGTGGGAACTCTCAATTTTCTCCCATCCGACATATGGATGGTAAAGGGAGTAAATGGAGTTTCTTTTAGTCGGGCTTTGATGTCAGCAATCATAGTTAAACCTTATATTGCATGCATCAACATTTCAAGCTACCCTTACTTCTCAATCCGGTACAAGGCCTTATCCGTCCGAACGAAAAACGCATTGTCCGCCACGGCGAAAGACGCCTTGTGTTTTCCCTTCAACTCGTTCTCAGCCAGAACTTCCAACTTCTTACCGGGTTTGATCACCAAGGTTTTGCCATATTGGTCGGGAAAGTACAGTTTCCCGTCTGCGTAAGTGGGAGAAGCGGCATACTGCCCCCCAACCCGTTCCATCCAGTGCACTTTGCCAGTATGGGCATCCAGGCAGGTCCCGATTCCCTTGTCATCCATATAGTAAATCTCATCGCCAACCAGGATCGGAGAAGGAGTCTTCGGCACCGCTTTGGTGACTTTCCATACAATCTCCGGTTTCTCCACACCTTCATATTTTACGGCCAGAAAGTTGGCCTTCATAAAGCAAGTGGAGAAGTAGATCATGCCATGCCCGACAATCGGCTTGGAAACATTGGAAAACCCAAGGACTCCGTAATTCACTTTCCAGAGTTCTTTTCCTGTCCTTGCCTCATATCCATAGAGCCAGTCTGCGCCGGTGGAAACCACGGTAGGTTTGCCCTTCATCTCCACAATGATCGGAGTTCCATAGGCCTTTTGCAGTTGTGGATTGTTGTTCATCTTCCCCGAACGTTTCGTTCTCCAGATTTCCTTCCCTGTATGTTTGTCCAGGGCTACCACAAACTGCTGATCACTGCCGTCGAAGTGGAGAATCAATAAATTCTCAAATAACACAGGTGTGCTTCCTGGCCCGTTTTCATGCATCACCTTGATCTTCTGGTTGGTCCACAAGACCTTGCCGGTAGACCTTTCCAACGCAGCCGTACCGTAGGAGCCGAAATGACAGTACAAATTCTTGTCATCGATGATAGGGGAAGGGGACGCGTAGGAGTTCCAGTGATGTACCCACTGCGGCTCGTTGTCCGTCATCAGTTTCACATCCTTGAGGATCTTTCCTGACTGCTTGTCGATGCACACCGCATGTAAGTCTACTTGCGACAACAGAATCAACGGTTGGCTTCCCGTATTCTTCTTCAATCGCTCCTTCGCCTTCTTCGGATCTTCTGGAGTCTCATGAGCTGCCGTCATCCAAATCTCATTCCCGGCAATGACCGGACTCGAATGCCCCTTACCAGGAATGTCCCGACGCCAGGTCACATTCTCCTTCTCACTCCACTTCGTCGGCAAACCTTTCGCCCCCACCGCATGGCCCATTCCATCCGGCCCCCGCCACTGCGGCCAATCCAAGGCTCCTTGCACACCAACTCCAAAACTCAAAACCAACAAACCGACAAGAGAAACACGATAATTCAACATAGTTCTGCAAATTCATCCCATCCTCTCCCAATTTGACAACCACAAATCACCAAAAGTTCTGTCATCATCCGCGAAATCTTATCAACCACAGATGGACGCAGATGAACGCAGATTTTTCTACATTGGCCTCACACAAAGGCACAAAGTTTCCACTCCCTACTCTCCACGTCTTTGAGTGAGTCTTAAACACTTGCCGATTCTCTTCTTGGCTTTTTGAAGATTTGATTGATGCTTGGTGAATGGATTGGAACCAATGCAGTGTTATCGAACGAATCCCAGGAAAGGTCAGTGGGCAATGGGTTTTTCGAGATACAAGAGTGCCTGTACAAGCCCTCTTTGATAACTTGGATTCAGGGGCAACTGTGGATGAATTCTTGAATTGGTTCGAAGGTGTTTCCCGTGAGCAAGTGGAAGAAGTACTGAA
>CAYSOI010000747.1:0-2161 GCA_964432425.1 uncultured Opitutales bacterium
CTCCAAAGGAACACGATCAACTCTCCAAATGGTTGGAAACCTCCCGATCCAATCGTTTACGATACCTCGAAATAGTACGCTGTGAGTCTCTACTCCATTGGGAACCTGGGGAAGTTGATCTTCCGGAGGAACTTCCTGTAGATTCTCCCAAACTCATCCCCTTTCCTGTCTTTACATGGGTTGGCTCCGTAGCAGCATGCTTGCTTGCCTTGGCCGGAGGATGGTGGGCTTTCATTGCTGAGCAGGTTCCAGATTCCTTATGGGCAAGCCAGACTCTTTTGTCTCCGGAGCATTCCTCTTCGCATGCTCTTCCGTCGGTTCACAAGGATACCTTGAATCCTGGCAAAGATCTTAAGTCCTCTTCCTCAGGTGAAAGTAAACTAGTCTCGGTTAGGCAAGAGCAGGGCGATATGCAATTAAGAGAGGGAATTGAAATTCTTCGATCCGGCAATCGTTTTGCCTCTGGTGGGACTTTTGAATTTTTGGGTGATTTGCAAAGATGGAATCGGGTTCCATATCTTAGTCGAGGAGCCGAAAACGGAGTTTTACCTGCAACCGGAGCCAATATGATTGGCCTTGAAAAAATGAACATCGATGTTGAGTCCCAAATTGCTCAGTCCAGTGAGACGGTCCAGGTTGTGGATGTTCGCAAGGTTCTTAGGCTGAACCCGGGTGAAAAGGCCAGTGTTTCTGCCTCTGTAAAATTCAACCAAAGCTTTGGTGAAACTCAGGAAGGAGCCGAGTTTGGTTTGACCCTTCAGGCTTATGGACCCCAGGAAGTAGGGGAGGGCGAGAAGCCCTTATTGCGGGTGGAAAAAAATCTCTTCGGCGATCGTGACCCTAATTCCTGGCATCAGTTAACCTCGGAATTAGAACTACCCAACGGAGCGGAGTATGTGGTGGTATCCCTCAGTGCCAAGAAATTGGGCCCTGATGCTTTGCTCGCCAATACCAGCAGTTATTATTGCGATGATCTTGTGTTTTCCCTGACTCTCGGAGATCAGTCCATCATTGGTCCAATCTAACGGTCACGAATCAACTCTTTGTGAAGCATTAGCGGAAGAGAGTTTGACAACGAAGGTTTTAATCCCAAAGGGTTCTTCGAATGAAAACCCAATGTTGTGGCATTTTTCTGGTAATGATCTCGGTGTTTGTTCCCTTACACGGATTGGATTGGCCCACTTACGGTGGGCCAAATAGGAACCATCAATCGAGAGAAAAAACCCTCCAGCTTACTTGGGATAGCCAAGAGCCTATACAACTATGGGAAAAACAGGTTGGCCTGGGATTTTCTTCTGTGGTGGAGGCGGATGGGTTAGCCTACACTCAAGGTTATGCGGACCAACATAACACACTCCACTGTATTGAGGTCAAAACAGGCAAAACCAAATGGACCTTTGAGTATGCCTCCAGCTTGGGAGACAAGTATTTTCAGGGAGGGAGTCGATCTACCCCCACTCTAAGTCGTGGGAAAATATTTCTGCAGGGCCATGAAGGCCCTCTATTCTGTTTAGATGCGAAAACCGGGAAAGTTGTTTGGCAAGTCCATTTAGTCAACGATTTTGGAGGCCGCTGCCCCACATGGGGATATGCTGGGGCCCCTTTGGTGGATGGAAATCAGGTAATTGTACAGACCGGGGCTTCGGATGGCTCGCTGGTTGCCCTGAACTTTAACTCCGGGAAACTCCTCTGGAGGGCAGGGTCGGCCGAGGCGGGATATGCCAGTCCTTTTCTAAGATCTGCGAAGCCTGAACAAATTGTCGTTTTCAACCAGGATGGATTGTCCATACATGAGCGAAACTCTGGCGAAGAATTGGTTACACATCCGCACAAGACAAGATATGAGGTAAATGCCGCCCAGCCTCTGGATTTGGGAGATCGCATTTTGATTGCCAGTGGATATGGAAAAGGTGCGGCCATGCTGGATTTAAGAGATACAAAACCCAAGGCATTATGGGAGGCGGATGGGGTGGCGACACAAATGGCTAGCCTGGTGTATCATCAGGGATATGCTTATGGCATACATGGACAAACCGGTACTAATGCTAAGCGGGCCACTCTGTTTTGTCTGGATCTGGCGAGTGGAAGAAAAATTTGGGAAGAGCGGGGCTACGGGGTGGGAACCCTTATTCTGGTCGATAAAACTCTCGTAGTCTTGAGT
>CAYSOI010000748.1:0-2156 GCA_964432425.1 uncultured Opitutales bacterium
CCGGAAACTGGCATCGCTGGACGGCCAATGTTGGTGTGAATCCGGGAGAGGGTTGGGGGCACGTTGCCATCACCTATGTGTTTGGGAAACCAGAAACGATAAAGGGCTATGTCAACGGTGTGGAGGTGGCCGGGGCCTGGGATATGGGAGGGGCTACCAAGTTGGCTCCTGTCGTCGATGATGACCAGCTTTGGATTGGGGCTGCACTTTCAGGGAGTCGAAGAAGCAGTTTCTTCGGCAAATTGGATGAAGTCTCCATTCACAGGATAATCCTCCCAGGAGATGTTCTCAAAGCACGATATCAACGGGATGAATTCAAGCGACCGATCGTCGAGTTCAAGCGAGAGAATTGGCCGATTGAAACCATTGATGTCGAAGTCCTGGAAGGGGTGAATATGGCAAATGGTTGGCCGGAAGGAGACCTTTCGCTGATTTCAGAATACCAGGTGGACGCTTTGGCCTTTTTCCGTGTGCCATACAAATATACTGAACCAGGAATTCGGGTCGACTATCCCAAGACATTTCTCATGCGGGTGCTGACGACCTTAACCCTTCCAGAAGGGGATCACCAGTGGTTGATTCGGCATCGTTGGGCAACAAGGTTGTGGCTCGATGGGAAATTGGTTTTGAATTTGCCGCAAACTGCCAGAAAAGGCGGTGCACACGGGAGTGTTCCCAAACTTCCTGATAACTGGCCTGCCTATCTCCGGATTCCAGGTCCTGGGGATGTGGAAAAAAGGTTTCAGGTATCCTCCACAGGAAAGCCTGTGCAATTACGCCTGGAGTTCCTGGTTGGAGACCATCGGGGCAAGAGCCGGTATCGCCACGATTTGGGGGAATCATGTCTAGCAGTTTCTATTGACGGGTCCCCCTTTCAAGTCATGGGAATCAAAGACTTTTTCTCACTCAATGATTTTGCATGGAGTGCATGGAGGCGATCTGAAGAGAATCACTTGCAGAGCCTTGAATCCACACTGCGTAGAGAGGCATCCAAACAAACCAGGGAGGAGTGGCAGGAGAGGCACGAATTCGCACGGAGGATTGTTGAACACAATACTGCTGAACCCATTCCTGGAATTCCGGAGTTTCTGCCTGTCAATAACCCCATTGATCAATACATCGGGAAAGGGTTGATTGATGCGGCCAATGAAGCGGGGGATTCGGAGGGGATTTCTGAGAAACATTTCCTTACAAAAGTACAACCTGTACTGAAAGAAAAGTGCATCAAGTGCCACCATGGCAAGAAGGCCAAGAGTGGGCTTCATTTGGATTCGCTGAAAGGCATGCTGGATGGAGGGGATTCCGGTGAGCCAGCTCTGGTGCCCGGCAATGTGGAGAAGAGCCGTTTGTTTACTTTGGCCTACAGTCGTGACGAAGATGAACGGATGCCTCCCAAAGGAGATCTATTGAATGCTGGAGAACTGAGAGCTTTGAGAGAATGGATTGAGACCGGTGCAAAATGGCCTGTTCAGGAAGCCTCAGCCAAGACGGGTATTGCGAAGCATATTTCAGAGGCGGATTTGAAAACAGCGGGGCTTTACCCTGCGGAACTTACGGATGATCTGACTTTTCTCAGGAGGGTCACTCTGGATACCATTGGTGTATTTCCAACACCTGAAGAGATTCAGGATTTTCTGGAGGATGAATCCAGTGACAAACGTGCCAGCGCGATTGATCGCTTGCTGGATCATCCCGGGTGGGCCCATCACTGGGTCGGATACTGGCAGGATGTGCTGGCGGAGAATCCCAATATTTTGAAGCCCCGGCTTAACAATACAGGTCCATTCCGGTACTGGATCTTTGAGGCAATGTTAGATAATAAACCGATGGATCAATTTGTTGAAGAATTGATCATGATGGACGGTAGTAAATTGCATGGGGGACCAGCAGGTTTTGGGGTGGCCACCCAGAATGATGTGCCTATGGCCGCAAAAGCCCATGTTTTGGGAACTGCATTCCTGGGGACAAACCTGCAATGTGCCCGTTGCCATGATGCTCCCTATCACCCGTACAAACAGAAGGATTTATTTGGCATGGCTGCCATGCTCAATCGCAGTTCCCTCAAGGTTCCGGACAGTAGCCGTGCAAAGTTGCCGGAAATAGGGGATCGCAAACCCTTGATTGAGGTCACTCTGAAACCGAATGAAGCTGTCCCG
>CAYSOI010000749.1:0-2150 GCA_964432425.1 uncultured Opitutales bacterium
GACCATCCAGTCCAAGCCATTGCTCTACGAAATGCTGAGTAAACCGCCTGGATTTTGGGTCGGCCAACATGCGATTGACCTGAGCGGACAGAACTTTGGGGTCGCTGAGTTTTCCCTGTATGGCCAGCTTTTGAAGTTCGTCATCGGGAATGCTGGACCATAGAAAGACTGCCAGACGTCGGGCTAATTCCTGATCACTGATACGAGATGGGCCGTCTCCGGAGACTGATGCAACCTGTTGGGTGAGGTAGAGAAACTCCGGATGCACCAGCACGGTGGCCAGTACTTCCTGCATGGCTTCCTCAAAGGTTTCAAACTCAGGGCGATACTTGGCAAACAGCCCCATGAATCGGTCGATTTCCTGTGAAGTGATGGAGCGACCCCAGGCTCGGCTCATGAATCTTTTGAGAACTTCACGGCCATATTGATCCTCGTTCTCTTTGTTTTTGCGATCGAAGAAAACGTGGGTGTGGGACTTCGGTGGCCATTGCTCATAAAAGGGAGCACTGATCTCAATGTGGTCGATGTGGATCTGAACTGGATCTTTGCCATGTGCATTGGAAACGTTGCGAATGTGCAGAAACTCGTCCCGCCTTGGGAAGGTTGTCTTCAGCTTTCGGAAAGGATTTCGTTGAATGTCGCCCAGTTGGATATCGAAATGAACCAATTCGGGCTTGTCAGCCGTTCCGGTGACCTCCAGGTCTTTTTCACTGATGATGTTGGAAAAATTGGCGTTGTTGCTGGTGTGAGCACTGAAACCCAGCCGTAAGCTGGCGTATTGAGTTGGGTCTGTATTCGAACGCCATGCCCGAAGGGTAACCCGCATCACTCCTTCATCCGGAAGAAAACGATCCAGATCCCATTTCAATTCATTGTTTTTGGGCAATACCATCACCACTTGTGACTTGGGAATCGGTTGCCCTGGGAGAGCATCGGGAATGGGGTCGGAGCCACCATTCTTGAATGAAACACCCTTACCGGTTTCGTGGTCGTAGATGTGAAGCTGGTTTTTGTGTCTCCCGTTGTTGTCCTTGGAATCAAAAAACTTCGCCTTCTTGTTGGACTTCGCCTTCTCCATCGCTTCCTTCATGGAAATCATGTAGGTGACCGGTTTGGGCTGTTCTCCGACTACGGTAGCTCGTTTTACCGCCTTCAGGCTAATTTCACGGTAAGTTTGGAACTGCATGGGCGACATCTGAAGAAGCTCGGAACTGTTTTTGAAACCGTCTTCCGAGGCAGTTTCGGGTGGAAGGTTTTGAGCCATGGACCAGGGTAAGCCCAACAAATCCTGCAGAGCGTAGTTGTATTCGTAGCGAGTGAGTCGACGAAAGGACGTGTGACCCTTCTCAACGCGGGCAACCTTGGCTGCACGTTGGATCTCACCGGAAAGCCAGTCAATGATCTGAGCCCGACCTGCGTCGGGCAACTCCACGCCTTCATCTTCTGGCGGCATTTCACTATTGCTGAGCACCTCCATCACTTCCAGCCACCAATCTTTGTCGGGGCCTTTAATCAGGTCGGGGTTTAGAGTGTCGATGCGAAATTTACCCTTTTGTTTGTCGGGACCATGACACTTGATGCAGGACTCGGTGAGCAGAGGTTTGATCTCTTTGTGAAACCCTTTCAGGTTCGCCTCTGCTGAGGGAGTGGCATGGGCGTGAGCCTTTGGCTTTTTGTAGACCGAATGGAGCGTTCCCTGTTCTCTTGCGGCGACCAACTCTTCCAGAGTCGGTGGTTCTGGCGGAGGTGGTGGAGCTGGAGGAACATCCAACTTGGCTCCTGCAAAAGATACACCTTTCAGACCAATCTCTGAAAACTGGAAGTGGGTGGCATCATGGGTTTTGAAGGTAAACTTGTAATACGAGAAAGCTTTATCGTTCTTAAATTCATAGGAACGAGACTGCCTGCGTTTCTCAAAGATCGGTTCGTTATTCTTGCGATCCAGCTGCGTCCATTTCTTCCCATCCTGTGAACCCTCCAGAACCCATTCTTTAGGATCTCG
The DNA here is from genome assembly GCA_964432425.1 of uncultured Opitutales bacterium. Taxonomy (GTDB): domain Bacteria; phylum Verrucomicrobiota; class Verrucomicrobiia; order Opitutales; family JABJCN01; genus JAYPDO01. Next base: position 2,003 of record CAYSOI010000749.1, read on the forward strand.
GGTCGGCACATCATTGCCGGAAACAAAGGAATACCCTTTCACCACCTGTGGCTTGGGTAACTTGGCCATCCACTGTATGGGCCGACCATGATGATGATCACACCACTTGGTATTGATTTGGGAATCGACACTGGCCAACACACTTTGG
>CAYSOI010000750.1:0-2149 GCA_964432425.1 uncultured Opitutales bacterium
CCCACATGCTCATCGGTCTTCAGCAGACAGTCATAATGATGAGCAATTTCTTCCCGCACCAGCTCTGTGTCCGGATAATACGGCGGAACCGGTACTTTGGAACGATCCACCACTTTGTCCGCACGTCTTCCCAGCTTGCCTCCGCCCAACTGCACCTGCCCAAAGAACGGCTGATCCTTCTTCTTGCCCGCCCAGCATTCGCCAGCCACTAAAGATGCAGGGCCCCAACCTCTGCGTTTCTTCGGCACAAAGTTGTACATTTCACCACGATCAAACGTGAAGTTGTAGTCGTCTTTTCCACCTTCATTGAAAGTCCAGTACCCCGCCTCCCGAAGCATCACCGGCAAGGTCTTGATCGACAATATGTTCTCATCAAACTTCCCCATGTCCTTGCCCCGAAAACTAGGGCGGCAACTCCTGTGATTATGAGCCCCGATCGTCGTCTGCATCATTCCCGTGATCACCGCCGACCTTGTCGCCGAACAAACTCCCGCTGGAGTATAAAACCGGTCAAATCGAATCCCCGACTCCGCCAAAGCATCAATATTTGGAGTCTCAATCAACGTCTCTCCATAACACCCGAACCATCCACTCACATCCTCCAGATAAATCCAAAGAATATTCGGACGCTTTTCAGCCGCAGAAACCGACTGAAAACCAACGATAGTCAAGAAGAGCAGAAGTAAACGAATGAGTTTCATAATCCTAAAAAAGTATGAGTTACCAAAGACAGAAGGGCGGCAACACTTGTGGACTTTTTCATCAAGTCAATGCAGCAGGGAACACAATTTTACCCAAGATGGCGGAATTGCGGAGTGGGGACCTTCCTGCCTACATGGGAAGGGTCTCTGTTTTATAAAAGATGCCAATTGTAGAAAATCTGCCTCACCTGCTTGCAGAATTCGCAATGGGCAATAAGCTGTCGTAATGGCAGTGAAGACCCAACCCAAGCAGCTGCCATCACACATCCTTAACTCTTATTAGCTATGAAACTGTACCCGTTCTCCCTTCGGGCAGCCTTAGTTTTGCTGCCTATTTTCGTTTGTATCAGTAAACTGGTTTACTCGGCTCCGCCTCAACCCAAACCTGCCCAACCCGTTGCGACCTTTCCCGGTTTGCCTTCTGTCCCCCGAACAAAAGCAGACAAAGAGAAGCTGGTTCACCAAAAGCTCAATTCCATTATCCTGCCGGAGTTGAAGCTCAAGGATGCCAAACTTAGTAAAGTGATCCCCATGCTCAATGAGGTGTCTGTACTATTTGATAACTCCAAGGATCTCTACAAAGGGGTGAATATGTTCCTGGATTTTGATCGAGGATTTGAAGATCCAGTAGTCAATCTCGACGTTCGAAAGGCAACATTGGGCAATGTCCTCTTCTTTATCTCCAAACAAGTGAAGTATGATTATTGGGTGGAGGGTGGCCTGGTGAAGTTTGCCAGACCTAAAAAGTGGGAGTCCCGTTTCAAACTATTGGATTCGGTGAATGCGGACATTCTCAAAGCCAGTGGAGTTCAGAGCAAACAGATGCGGGATCATAAGAGCAAACTTGACACCATACTGATCCCGGAGACCAAGTTTTCAAATGTGAAATTGAGTGACGCCATCTCCTACTTTTCGCAGGTATCCGTTGCATTGGACAAATCTCAGGGGCCGCAGAAAGGAGTTAGCATTGTTCAAGGTTACGACTCTTCAGAGGAAGACCCCCTCGTGTCCCTGAATGTGAAAAACATCTCCCTGGGTAAGGCATTGGACCTTTTGATGGATCATTGTAATTACCGCACTACGATCGAGAACGAAGGGGTCCTGGTCCAAAAGTACTTCGTACAGAGTTACATTCTGCCGAGGCAAATCGCCATGATGTGGATTCGGGATGGGCGATTTACCGTCAACCGTGAAAAAGGGAAGTTTGGCCGTGAAAAATACTACACGGAAGTGTATCAGATGGATCGGGCGGTATTTCTGCAAGTGATGGCGGAATTGCAGTTGGACCCCGACTCGATTGTCAATGGCGAAGGAGCGGGCCAATCTTCCGAAGAAAAATCCATCCTGAAATTCCTCAAGAAAAAGGGGATCGAAATGGAAGACCCCAATCACAATTTCGCCTACGATGGGCAGGTTCTCGTCATGCGGCAAACACGCCAGACACACAA
>CAYSOI010000751.1:0-2148 GCA_964432425.1 uncultured Opitutales bacterium
CAGCAGTTGAAGCGTTCACTCCGTGCATTGAAGAAGGAAGGGTTCAGGTATGTGTATACACTGGAACCAAATGACTTCGAAGATGAAATCAGCCTGGTTCGGGAGCCTCTCTGGAATAACAAAAAGGAGGATCACGGGCCTTTTGACATTATCGGTGACATCCATGGTTGCTATGATGAACTGGTTACTTTGCTTCAGAAACTGGGCTACACCGTTAAGGAGGAAGGGGAATCTCCCAGAGTCCTGCCTCCGGAAGGTCGCACAGCCATCTTTCTGGGTGATCTGGTGGATCGGGGTCCACGTGTCCCGGACGTACTCAAGCTGGTCATGGGCATGGTTGCAGCGGGCACGGCATACTGTGTACCAGGGAACCACGAGACAAAACTGTATAAACACTTACAGGGCAAAAATGTGCAAGTACGTCATGGGTTGGAGGCCTCCATTGCCCAATTGGAACAAGAATCCCCGGAGTTCTGCGAACAAGTGGGCCAATTTATCAATAAGCTGATCAGTCATTACGTACTGGATGACGGCAAACTCGTCGTAGCTCATGCGGGCATGCGGGAGGATTACCAGGGACGAGGCTCAGGCAAAGTCCGCCAGTTTGCCTTGTATGGGGAAACCACCGGAGAAACCGACGAATACGGACTCCCCGTCCGTTATCCTTGGGCAGAAGAGTACCGAGGCAAAGCGTTGGTCGTGTATGGACACACACCCGTCCCCCAGCCGTTGTGGTTAAACAATACGATAAACATCGACACCGGTTGTGTCTTCGGCGGGGAATTGACTGCCCTTCGCTACCCGGAAAAAGAGCTGATCTGCGTTCCCGCAGAAAAAGTCTACTCAGAACCGGTTCGACCACTGGCTACGGAAGAGGACCCTCTCTCCGCCCAACAGGAAGCTGACGACATTCTGGACATCTCCGATGTCTTGGGGAAACGAAGAATTCACACGGAGTTGGGAGGCTACATTACCATCCTGGAAGCCAATACACTCCCGGCCCTGGAAATCATCAGCCGGTTTGCCGTGGACCCCAAATGGCTCATTCATTTGCCCCCGACCATGTCTCCCTGCGAAACCTCTCAGGAAGATGGGTTTCTGGAACATCCGGCCGAAGCCTTTAGCTATTACCGAAAGAAGGGAGTAGAAACCGTCGTTTGCGAGGAAAAGCACATGGGCTCCCGGGCCATCCTCGTTCTGTGCAAAGATACAGATGTTGCCCAAAAGAGATTCGGCATCCACACCGATATTCCAGGAGAATGTTACACCCGTACGGGTCGACCCTTCTTCAAGGAGAACACGATCAAAGCTGCCCTTTTCCAAGACATGCAAGCGGGCCTTCAGGAAGCAGGGTTTTGGGACAAGTTGGAGACCGACTGGGTCTGTCTCGATTGTGAAATCATGCCATGGTCAGAAAAGGCAAAGGAATTGATCAAAGAACAGTACGCGGCAACAGGAACTGCCTCACTGCAAGCATTGGAAGCGACTGTAGAATCCCTTCAGAAAGCCACATCGCGACACCCTGACCTACAACCTCTGCTCCAACACCACGCAGAAGGTCTGGAAATGTCCCGCCTCTTTGGCCAAGCCTATCGGCAATACTGCTGGGAAGTGTCGAGTTGGGAAGATTACAAAATTGCCCCCTTCCACATCCTTGCCACCGAAGGCAAAGTGCATTCGGACAAACCCCATACCTGGCACATGGCAACCTTGGCTGAAATCTGCAACCCGGCATCCCAAACCCTCCTGGCCACTCCCTACCAAACCGTCGACCTCAACGACTCCAACAGCTGCCAAGCCACAACAGACTGGTGGCATACACTCACGGAAAAAGGCGGAGAAGGCATGGTGGTGAAACCGCTCAACTACATCTCCAAAGACAACAAAGGACTTCTCCAGCCAGCCATCAAATGCCGCGGCAGAGAATACCTCCGCATTATCTACGGCTACGATTATACCCGCCCCGAGAACCTCTCCGAACTCAAGAAACGTGGTTTATCCACCAAACGAAAGCTCGCCCTCCGCGAATTCGCCCTCGGATTGGAAGGCCTTCAACGTTTTGTCAACGAGGCTCCCCTCCGCAAAGTCCATGAATGCGCCTTTGCCGTCCTCGCCTTGGAAACAGAGCCAGTGGACCCACGTCTGTAG
>CAYSOI010000752.1:0-2147 GCA_964432425.1 uncultured Opitutales bacterium
ACACTTTCCATTGAAGTGGGTATGCAAAACTCTGGATTAGGCACGGCCTTGGCGGCGAAGCATTTCCCTCAAATGTCAATGACCCCGGCTCCCTGTGCCCTCAGTGCCATAATCCACTGCTTGGTTGGCAGTGTGCTTGCCTCGTGGTGGTCCTCCAGGAAAGACTGAATTTTTCATCAGCTGATGAATCGTGCTAAAGAAAGAAAATGAGCGGGGACGAGCAGTCCTCACCTCCTCACCAGCTTAAACCGAAGGTACACTGGTCGCGGGCGAGTGGATATTTTGAGCTCGGTATGCTCCGGGAAGCAGAAATTGAACTGAGTGCATTGCCGGAAGATTTACCCTGGGGAAAACGGCGCAGGGCAATGCTTATGAATATACGGCAAAACCGGGAGCAATGGGAAGATATGCGTGACCTTGCTCACGGTTTAAGGATGGAATTTCCGGAGGATGCGGAGTGGTGGGTTGCGGATGCCTACGCCACCCGTCGGGGTCAGTCGATTCAGCTTGCCCGCAAGATCCTGCTCGAGGGTCTGGTTCATCACTACAACGATGCTACCATCCGATACAACCTTGCCTGTTATGCCTGCCAACTTGGTAGTCCCGGGGAGTGCTTGGACTTTTTAAAAGAGGCGGTGAAGCGAGATCCCAGTTTTAAGAAATTAGCGTTGGAGGACGAGGACCTTGAAGATGTAAGGGAGGCCCTTCTAAAAATGGGGTGGGGCGATAGGAAGGATTGAGCGGGAAGCGATCGCTGCCACATCCTTAGAATTCGGGACGATGATCCTGAAGTAAGCGTCGCTCAATTTCAAGCAGGGGGGCATTTTGAGGGTCTTCGCGGTTGTTGCCGATGATCACAGTGATATCGGTAAGAGCTTCATCAAAACGGCCCTCACCATAGAGAGTCATTGCCCTGAGGGTACGATGGTAGTTGTCGGCAGGATTGATGGCGAGGAGGGCATCGAGGTAGCGGAGAATGGCAAGCGTATCCCGGTCCCATTGGGCGGCGCGGATGAGGTTGCCCAGAATACGAGAGATGATTTCAAGATCGCTCGCGGCAGTGAAGTCGGAATCCCGCAGTCTTCCGCCGGTGAGCTCATCCGCTTGCTGACGGGAAATTTTCTGGCCGGAAAAGGCATCGATGATGACCGACTCTTCCAAAGACTGCCCAGGTTCCTGATAGAGGGCGAGAAAGTGGCCCGGGGTGGCCAATCCGCGGATGGGTAGGTCGATACGTTTGCCGAGTTCCATAAGCAACAGGCAGAGAGTGATGGGTAGGCCCTCACGGTCATCAATCACTTCGTTGAGGTAACTGTTAGCCCGATGGTGAAAATCCAGCGTGCTTCCATGAAAGCCCTGCTGGACAAATAATTGGTGGATAAGAATGTCCAGTTTTTCAAGTTGATTGGCGGAGGAGGGGAAATGGCCGGCGATGCGCTGGGCCAGACGGTCGACACGGTCATTGTATTGCTGAGGCAGAAAATCGGGGTTGTCCAACTTTGCCACTAGCAGGGCGGCGTGCAGGAGATCGCCTGACTGTTGATCCGCAGAAGGGCTGAGGGACTTGGTTAATTGGAGAATGATTTGGGAAATTCTAACCTGTTCGGCAGATATAAGAAGTCGGGTGGTGGCGGTCTCCAGTTCTGCCGCTCGCTCCAGAAGGGCCTGATGAGCCGAAGGGCCAAGAAGGGAAAATTCCTCCAGTTCCCTCAGGGAGAGGCTTTCCTGAAGTTCAAGTGTCTGGGATAGCTCAAAGGCCCGCTCCCTTACCTCACTGGGAATGCTGCCTGGCGAGAGTCTTGGCGAGATGCGGAAATTGCGGAATTCTGCACCAGGTTCACGAAATTTGCAGAGACCAACCCAGCCTTCATTGAGAGTGAAATCGGCTTTCTCAATGACTACTTGATTGTTCACTAGGCACCGGATAAAACCGCCCTGTTCAAAACGCACACTCAGGAGGTTCCATTCGCCGGGTCGGTAATCAGGAGAAGCAATCGTTTGTAGAATATTCCAATCAAATACCTTGGGTCCGTTAAAGCAGGTCAGCCGAAGCGAGCGGTTGGTTGGGTAAAAACCGTAGTGCCTGTCCATACCATCGGAGGCAAAAACCAGCCCTGCGGCTCCGCTTTCATCTTCCAATTTTACCT
>CAYSOI010000753.1:0-2144 GCA_964432425.1 uncultured Opitutales bacterium
GGGAGCTTGCTCGTTACGGGAAAGCCAACTCTTACGAACTCTACAACCTCGCCACGGACCCCAAAGAAGCTCAGGAAATCATCCCTCAAAAGAAAAATGAACCCCTGTTCCGCCATCTTCACGAAGTTGCCCTCCTCCACCGCAAGATTGGCGGCCACCGTCTGGCCTCTCTGGCCAAGCAAGATGCCGTTGCCTACGACTGGAGTTCCCCTCGGCAAAAATCTCCTTCTCTCCAAAGGAAACTTGTCGCATCCGGCGGCAAGCTGATCGAAACCCCCGAAGGTCTTGGCATCCAGGGCAACCAATCTCCCAGAGTCAACGGTGGCGAAGCCATTGAAATTACCTTCGAGCAAGACGTCCTCATCGAATCCATCGCCATTCAGGCCGGAAAAGACGGCTCCTGTGGCGGCTTCGTCAAAGTCGGCAACCATGCCCCCCTCGCCATCTACTGCGTCGACGCCGACAACGATTCCCGAGAGCAGCACAGCAACCTCTCCGACCTCGGAGTCCTCAAAGCCGGCCAAATCCTCCGACTCGACTCTTCCCCCCACTACGGCTCCGAACCTCCAGGAAGCTGGCTCCTGCAAACTCTGGGCGTTCGCCCTTTGTAATTCACCTTATTTCAAAAACAGTTCGAAGTATTCCCTAAAGCCAAACATCCGGTTACGAGCTTGCCCGGTCACTTCTTCAACAATCCCCACTTTAACGAGTAATTGAAGCAGACGGTCGACTGTTGATTGGTTGAGGTTGAGTTTTTGGATTAGTTCCGGGCTCGATGTGAATGGTTTTCGATACAGGAAATCAACAATTCGTGCAGCATTTTGACAGGATCGTCCAAGGGTCTTGAGTTGAGCTTCGGTAACTTTTCTCAATTCCAGTATTTTCTGAAATGTTGTTGTGGCGTTGCTTGCAGTTTCAATGACCGCAACGAGAAAGAATCGTAACCAATGACCCAGATCATGGGTTTGTCTGACCCGGCTCAGGGCATCATAATAGTGAGCTCTATGCTTTTCCAAGTGGGCAGAGAGGTAAAGGCAAGGATGTTCAAGCAAGCCTTTGCCAACCAGATAGAGTGTAATGAGCAGGCGTCCAATTCTACCATTTCCATCCAGAAAAGGATGAATCGTTTCAAACTGATAGTGGCTAATTGCAATACGTATGAGGTGGGGAACCTGGATGGATTCATTGTGCCAAAAGGCTTCCAGGTCCGACATCAGTATCGGTAAGTCGTCATGATGTGGAGGAATGAAAACTGCATCAACCAGAGAGGCTCCCCCAATCCAGTTTTGGGAACGTCTATATTCTCCAGGGGTTTTGTGTTCACCCCTCGTTCCCGACAAGAGCACTTTATGAGTTTGCCGCAAAAGCCGATTCGAAAGTGGCAAGTGTTCCAGGTCCTGGATTGCCTGATGCATTGCCTTTACATAGTTGCGGACCTCCTGCCAATCATCCCTTTTTTCCGGGTCAATGGCTTTGGGATCTTCCTGAATGGCTTCCTCCATGCCTGTCCGGGTTCCTTCAATTTTACTGGAAGTCTGAGACTCCTTGATCACATGCATTTCAATGAAAAGATCCAAATCCGGAACAATGAAGCTCAGGCCATTCAATTCACCCAAACGACGGTTGGCCTCAGAGAGAAGCATATTGATTTGTGGATCCTCCCATTGCCAGGGATGGTTGATGAGGGAGGGAGAAAAACTGCGGTATTCTAACTGCTGCTTCCATTCCCCGGATTTGTATTCGGAAAGGTTCATCTGAATGTAAGAAAATTCTTACATTGATAAAGTGAAGTAGGTGCATGTAAGGCAATTCATAAATGCCTTCGGAGTTTTATTTGCATGTAAGTGTCTTTTCCCCCCCAGCATTGGTGGTGACCTTCTTCCCTCCCTCTCGCCATCTACTGCATGGACGCCGACAACGACTCTCGATACCAACAAAGCAATCTGAGTCCCCAAAGCCGGCCCTAACCCGCATATCTCACGGATTTGCGTTGCGAGACGAAGTGAACGGCTCTGTGGCAAGGTTGGCGTAGTTGACGACGAAGTGCTGGGTGAGTACACCCTGCTTGAGGAGGAAACAAGCCAAACGCTGTCACTGTGCCGTGCAACAAGTCGTAGTAGGAAATCCGTGAGATATGTGGGCTA
>CAYSOI010000754.1:0-2138 GCA_964432425.1 uncultured Opitutales bacterium
GCCTCCAATCGGACATTTTGGATTTTTCGCTTTTGAAGGATTTTTCCATTTTGAGATATTTGAGATCGCAGGGTGAGGCGGTAATAATAAGCACCAGTGGAGGAAATTGAAATTCTTGGAGCAACTGTTTGGTGGTATTTTCTTCTGCGTTTGACTCGTTTTACAGAATTGGGTGGATGGTGCGGAGTTCCTTTTCTAGTCTCCCGAGTTAATTTTCCGTTGGAATCCTTGATGAGCTTATTGAGCGTTTCTTCATCAAGGTATTTATTCAATGGGTCTGCACAGGAAAAAGTTTTGCTATAATGGACTTCATTATACGGGTCGTTAATTCTGATCACATCGTGTGCATTTCCTATGTTCCCCTTGAACTGTTTCCAAAACCACTGCACGGTTTTGCGGACAACTTCACGCCGGTCACCTCCACGTATTATTTTTCGGGCGGTAAAGTGATCTCCATTTAATCTTGCATTAGGGAGAAGTTGAGCCCGATAGAGAAGGTTCAGGTAATGATCGTAAGCGATTTTAAGTGTGACTAGGTATGGACGTGAAAAGTTGAGATTCTTGTCCATCGGGTGGAACGGCGTTGGTGTGTTTTGAGAAAGGACGATGTATGATATTACATAGTATTAAAGTGTGGTGTTTGGACATCTTAACGGGAGAACTTTTCAAATTCGCAATTGAGCTACTTCAAGGTGGGCCGAAGTTTGTGAATCGTATTGTGGACTTTGCCGATCATTTCATCTCCCTCAACGCTTTCCAGGTCATAGGATATTTCCATTTGCATGACAGGTTGAAGATTGTTGACTTCGATAAAGACGGATTTGCCGTCAGGTTGTAATGTTGCAGAGGCAATTTCCATCTTGTCTTCTCCAATTTCTTCCGGGTTCGACAACTTGTAGTGCTTGGAGCCATACTTACTTGTCCAGCGGTAATTCCACTGCTTGATGGCAAAGGAATCTGCATCCTCTGCGAGTTCCTGATCCAGTTTTTCCAGGAATCGAAGCAGGATTCCATTTTCACGCACTTGTAGGTCGATAGGCAATAGGATTGGCTTACCTGTGAACCTTACACGCTGAAAGCAGCCATCTTTGGCTCCGGATGTTTGCCACCCCTGGAGACCACTTACATAAAGCTGTCCGTCCTTGGGGTTGAATCTGGCTCTCATGGCCCCGGATTGAAACCGGAAGGGGAATTTGACCGCCCCACCCTGAATCACTCCATCAAATTCATCCTTCAGAATCAGGAACATTTCGCATCTTCCGTAGGATAAATGGAGTAGCTGTCCATCAAGGTCGCCCCATTTTCCGCCCTCTACCCAGGCTTGCCCACCACAGGAGTTATCGACTTTATGGGGTATCCACGTCACCGGGCCATCATAGGTTTTGGGTTGTTCCTTTTGGTGATGCATGGGCATGTAGCCATAAAAGCCTCCTTTCTGTACAATATCGACTCTGGAGGATGGGACCCATGTTCCTTGTTGATCGGCGGCAGTGAGGATTCCATTGTTCCCGACAAAGAATCCATTCGGGTTCCGGAAGCCTGTGGCAATGCGTTCTATGGATCGTCCATCTTTGCTCACCTTCAGGACGGAACCTCCATGCTCGGTTCGGTTTGCACACTTGATGTAATAAAAGTTGCCCTGGGGGTCAGTTTCCAAACTGGTTACAAATTCATGGGACCCACGGGACACTTGCCCGAGATTGCTGAAGTTTTCATAGAAATCAGCTTCTCCATCTCCATTTAAATCATGGAGTCGGGTAATTTGGTCACGGCCAAGGACGTAGATTTTGTCATCAATGATTCTCAGTCCAAGAGGGTGATACATGCCAGTGGCGATTCGTTGCCAGGTCAGCTTATTCAGCTCTGCATCAATCCCTTTCACCAACCAGACATCCCCTTCCATTGTACAAATGGCGGCATCTCCATTTGAGAAAAAGTCATGTCCGCCAAAATGTAAAATAGCGTTCCAGGGGTTCTGAAAAGGAGGCGTGAGGGTATCGACTGTGTGACTTCCTTTGTTCTTTCCCAATTCTCCTTTTGTTTCCAAAATTTCAGTCCACCTTGCAGGGCCTCCTGTAGTCCAGGTTTCCAGATTCTGTGGAGAAGCCGCTTCATTTACAATGTTAGCAAATATCCCG
>CAYSOI010000755.1:0-2127 GCA_964432425.1 uncultured Opitutales bacterium
GGGAATTGCCACCTTCGTTTTCCCGAGCAGTGATGGTGAGCTTGTACTTGCCTGGTTGAGATTGGTTGGTTGCAGAAATGGTGTAGAAGCCAACCGTATCTCCTTCCGGGATGATGAGAGGTGGCTGCTTGGTTACTCCGCTGGGAAGCCAGTTCATTTCCAGGTAGACAGCACCTTCGAAACCTGGCTTGCGATCAACGATGACCTTTAGCCCCAGTTCCGCACCTTTGGCCAACCCGATGCGGGGTTGTTCGATTCTTATATCAAAAGGGGCTTCCTGAAGTACGCCGATGCCAAGTTTGCGGGTTTTGTTGAATAGGGGAGCAAAGCCCCCTCTCTGCTCGTTGACACCGTGTGTTTGAGCCAAGGCACCCTTGAGTTTTATGTTTTCATCAACGGCATGTGGAATCATCTCCACAAGTACTGTTCCCAGAGGTGTATCTTTTGAGGTGGAAAAGGTTGCAGGGATGGTTGGCTGATTGGCAGGGAAGATGGGGGCTTCAAACTCGATGTGATCCGGGAGTCCACGGGCTTCGAGGCGGATCATCCCCGAGTACTTGGTGCCAAACCCTTTTTGGATGGCGATTGGATGGGAAAATGTAGAACCTCTATGGATGTTTACAATGTCGCGGACAATCGGAGCTTGAGATGGGTAGGGAGGAAGGTAAGTGAATAGACTTTCCTCATGGGGTTGGATTTCTACTCGATAGATGTATTGCGAGCCATGTTCACGGCGGACATCGGCGATACCGAGCAGGTATTCGCCATCGGTATCCGGCTCGAACATGAAGATTGGGTCCAGGCGGTCCTTCACCTGATGGCGATAATGATGACCTTCCCAATCATGGCCATCCCAGAGGGAATCGTCTTGTTCGTACTCTTTTCTGGAGGTGTTGCCTTCTGCAGGACGAATCCAAATGATAGGGTCGAGAGGTGAGCCCATGGTTCGGGAGTAGGCACGTACTCGATAGCGTTCTCCCTTCTTTGCAGTGAATTTAAACCAATCCTTTTCCCCCTCTGTAGAGATGATTCCGTTTAAGGCCAGAGGAAGCGACTGCTCAACAGTTTGAGGATTTTCTTGGGAATTGTGACCAGCGACTTCGTAAACATTAGGAAAGTCTGCCAGCTTGAATTGGGTAGGGGACGGGATGGTCACATCAAATGATGTCAGTTGGTCGATGTTGACTAAGGCCGCCTCGAAATCTCCGGGGACTGGTGGAAGTATCCTTTCAAATGAGGAACTTGAACCATCGGCATAGAGAATGTGAACAGTGGTATTTACGCCAGACTGACCACCGAGAGGATAACTGAGAACGGGCCTGGGAAAGTCAGCGACATGTAATGCGTAATGGAGATTGGAGGCTTCCATGTCCATCTGCTGACGGATTTCGATTAGGTGGTCACCAGTTTCCAGAGCATGAAAGGTCAGGAAGGGATCGTGCCCAAAGAGTGCTGTGCGACCATTCCGGGCAATACGTTTGCCGGATGGCGAAGTGACCTCAATATGCATGTCAGTGAGGCCACCAAAATGATGAGTCCCGAGACGGGCGTTCAGGAGTTGGGCGGTGACGCGTTGACCTTTCTCCAATTGAATTTGATAGAGGTCAATGTCGTTGGCGTATTCATCACTCGTGTAGAAACCAGAGACGGTGGTGTTTAGCTCAATGCGTTGGGACGTTTCCTTTGTGTTATTTCTGCTGTCCTGACTATCCCTGTAGGGACTTACCTCATGAACCACCTTAAATGGAGTCACCCAGAAACTCAGCATTTCTGAAATCTTCTCCTTCGTTCTAAGTCGGAGGTAGTATTCACCCAATTCTGCATCGGGAGAGATTTTGAAATCAAGCTCTATGGCTTCGCCTTCTCCAATTGGATGTGGCTTGCCTGAAACCACATGCAGGATCTTGTCCAGAGGTCGAATGGCGACGCATTCAATTCCGGGTTTGTAGAAGAGCACTTCTTCGGCGGTTTGGAGCCGGTTCCCTTTGATCCAGACAGTGACTGTCGTGCCACGTTGACCAACCTGGGGCAATACCGTGTCTACCGTGTACTTTGGGTATTCTGCCTGGAGGTGGAGTGCGACCAGCAGAAATGTGAAAAATGTAAAGAATTTCATCAGGCGATCAG
>CAYSOI010000756.1:0-2127 GCA_964432425.1 uncultured Opitutales bacterium
CAGTCGTTGAGCACGGACTGACCTTGGTTCACCATGCAGATGCATGCAAGCAAACCAAGGTAAGCCCTCTTCATGCTTATGATCATGCCGACTCCATAGGAGTATGCGACTGGGTGATTGTGGCTGCCAAAGCCACAGCCAATGATCGGTTAGGGGAGATCATGAGCCCCATGATTGGGTCTTCGACCCGCTTGCTTACCTTGCAAAATGGAATGGGTAATGTGGAAAACCTTTTGCGTTTGTTTGGCAAAGACCGAACCGTTGTTGGCGGGCTCTGTTTTACCTGCATCAATCGGACCGCAGATGGTGTGATTGAAAGTTTACTCCCTGGATATGTGCAGTTTGGTCAATTGGGGCAGAAGCTATCATCCGAAGCACAAACAGTAGTGCATGCTTTTTCCAATGCGGGCATTAAGGTGCGAATTTCTGATTCTTTGAACGAAGCTCTTTGGAGAAAGCTATGCTGGAATGTTCCATTTAATGGGCTGTCCATCGCTGCTGGAGGCATTACCACCGATTTAATCTTGGCAGATCCAGAACTGAAGAATTGTGCCCATGCTTTGATGTTGGAGGTGCAGGCAGCTGCCCGTGCCTATGGAGTTGAAATTGAGGATGCCTTCTTGGATAGGCAGTTTGAGTTAACCGAGCCGATGGGACCATACAAACCGTCCAGCTTGATCGATTATCTGGACGGGAAACCGGTGGAGGTCGATGCGATCTGGGGGGAACCTTTAAGGCGTGCCCAGATAAAGGGGTTGGAGGTCCCGGAAATGGATCGAATCTATCGGGAGCTTCAAAGTAAAATGAGGGGTCAGCTCAATTTAACCGGCTGATCCTTCGATGGGCGGATGTCTTTGGATCGTAAAACCAAGGAATCGGAAAAACCAACGGGCTGCTTTTTTCAGGTCCTCCAGGATGAGGTAGAGACAAGGCACCATCAACAGGGTGATAAAGGTGGCAAACATTACCCCAAACCCAATCGCAATCGCCATGGGTTTAAGAAATTGAGCCTGCAAACTTTTCTCAAAAAGGATGGGCATCAGACCAACGAAGGTGGTCAGTGAGGTCAGTAATATTGGTCGGAAACGAGCCATACCAGCAGTCTTCACCGCATCGAGCATGAAGGTTCCCTTGGCCCGTTCATTGACATAATGCACCAACACTAAACTGTCGTTGATCACCACTCCGGTCAGGGCGACCAACCCAAAGTGCGATAACTGGCTCAGGGGCAAACCAAAGAGGTAGTGTCCAAGAGTTGCTCCAATCAAACCAAAGGGGATGACTGACATGATCAGAAAGGGTTGGAGGTAGGAACGGAAAGGAATAGCCAGCAGGGCGTAGATCAGAAATAGGCAAATCCCACCGACGCGGGCAAGTCCGGAATCGCTTTCCTCCTGTTCCTTTTTTTCTCCGACAAAAGAAAATTTCAGCCCAGGGTGGTCTAAGCGGAGTTTAGGAAGAAAGTTGGCCGCGAGGTCGCGCTCGATCCCGGGAACATTGGCCACCACTTTATCGGCGGAGGAACCCACATTAATGATCCGGGAGCGATCGGTTCGGGTAATGGTGGAAAACCCGAGTCCAATCTTAATTTCCGAGACTTCTTCAAGGGGGGCTTCCACACCGTTTGGGGCACGGACCCGTAGGTTGGAAAGAGCATGCAGGCTCTTTCTGTCTTCAAGTGGATAAAGCAGCATGACCTTGATTTCATCGCGGTCTCTTTGCAGGCGCTGGATTTCTTCTCCATAGTAGGCCTGCCGGACTTGCCTGCCCAGATCTGCCTGGGTTAGGCCAAGAGACCGACCCGCAGAATTGAGACGGAGCTGCACCTCCCGTTTTCCTTCAGAGAATGTGTCTCTTTGGTCAAATAACCCTTCATAGGTCTCCAGCTGTTTGACGAGTTTTCGACTGGCTAGGCTCATCTCTTCCAGATCGTCTCCAGAGATTTCGACTTCGAGGGCAGTCCTGCTTCCGCCAGCAGCTACATCCCCAAAATAAAGTTCCTTTAATCCGGGAATGGGCCCGATGCGTTCGCGCCAGAGGGCGGATATCTGAGGAGCAGTGCGGGTGCGCAATTCCGATTTGATCAGTTCCACGCTGACCTCTCCCATGTTGGACCCGGATACAATG
>CAYSOI010000757.1:0-2119 GCA_964432425.1 uncultured Opitutales bacterium
TCACTTGAAGATTGAAAAACCTGCGGTCGTATCGGAAGAACAGGATCGTCTGGATTGGGATCGTGGGCACCTGCATGGCACGTTGGTACCCACGACGGAGGAGGAACTGCCTCTAGCGTGGAAATCATCGACTTCCGACAATTTGATTCCGATTAACAAAGGAAAAACCTTTTCCATCCACCGGGCAAAACCTGCACCAGCAGCTTATGCTTCGGAAGATTTCCCGACCTTGCTTCACCTCAATAGTCGCATGGAAATTCCGGTACGCATTCAGGAGTTTTCGGAAAAACCCATCCTGAGTGGTTTGCTGCCAGATGAATTGGCATTCAAAGATGGACCGGAGAAGAAACTCGTCATTCGCTCCCCTATCCTCCCTGAGCCTGTCCTCTTTCCATCCAGTAAAATCCGTGCCGTTCGCTTCCCGGTAAATGGCGTTTCCACGGTTGGAAAAGGGAAATGGAGAATACCTCCTGAAATGCGTGATAATGTACGGCATGAAGAGGGAAAGCTTTTGATCAGTGAGAAAACCGTTTTTTATGGCTACGCAGAGCCGGACACCTCGATGGAGATACTGATTGAGGATGCGAAGAAACGGAATTTTAAGATTACAGTTCTGAATTCAGTCAGTGAGTCTAACCTCAAACGGGTTATCGACAAAGATGCCCCAGACATGAATGGTGGCGGTTGGAATCATCGGAGTTCGTATCCTCTTCCCTTGGTCAATGTGTTTCGCGAAGGAGGCTCTTGCAGTGTTCAGCTGATGGAAAGAAATTCCAGTTCCGGTTCCGGCAGCACATCCCGCAAAAAGGATTGGACTCTGACCCTCAAACATGAGGACAAACTCAACGTAAAGATCAATCACTCGTCCAAATCCTTACCCTTTGTTCCAGAGAATCCAACTGTACTGGTGATTGAACCAAGTGGAGATCCACTTTACATCCAATCGGCGGAACTTCTTTCTGGTTTCCTGGCCTTTCCAGTCCCCTCCACTATCGGTAAAAACCTGACCCTCCCAAGGCTGGCCGCGAAATCTCCGCCCCCAAATATTCTGTTGGCTCCCAATGGTGACATTCTCCGTGGGCACCTGGAGGGAATCACGAAAAAGACCCTGGATTTCCGATCCATCAAAAGACGACTCCAGATCCCCAGAGAGCGATGCTCCGCCATACTCTGGATGTCCCCTCCAGATCAGGAGAAAGGCATTCCCGGCATTTCCCAGGAAAGTGTACGGCTGGAACTCCCCAACGGAATCACACTTCCCATCAATCTGGAATCCTACAAAGACGGCAAACTCTTCGGCACCTCCAATGAACTGGGAAAATGTCAGGCTCACTTTCTCTCCATTCAAACCCTACACTTTGGGAATTCAGGATTATTGAAGCCCCTGGAAACTTTTGATCAGTGGCAGTATACGCTTAATGCTCCCAAACCACTGGAGTAATTCCATTGGCTGCCTGACTTCGCCACGTTGTACAGTAGAAGAATTCCATTTCTTTCTATTCTCATGCAGAACTCATTTCCTTACCGACTTGTCCAAATGAAATCTAGATTGTACATCCTCCTGAGCCTGCTGGTCAGTGTTTCTGTTCAAATCACAATAGAAGCTGCAGAGCCGGAAGACTACATCCGCATCCATCAAACACCAGAAGGGGAAATCCAGCTCCAGGTTGCGGTTCGTGAATTTACCCCGACCGACAAATCCCCTAAGAATGCTCCTACCGTTTCCCTTGTTGGGGTGGCACATATCGGAGACAAAACTTACTATCAGGGGATTCAGGCTTATCTGGCTGGGCAGGATTATGTCCTGTTCGAAGGAGTTGGCTTTTATCCCACTAGAAAACAACGCCTGAAACGAAAAGCCGGGGCTGGAAACTTTGGAAAAGGAGCGGCCAAACAATCTCCACAGTACAAAATGGCCAAGTCACTCGGGTTAACCTACCAGTTGATGGAGATCGATTACAATCAGGAGCATTTTTATAACAGTGATCTCTCCCTCGGAGAATTTATGGAATACTTTCAGCCTGGGAATGAAAACTCCCTCATCACAGGCGATCCACAAAAAGACCGAGAAGCCAAACAGTTTATGGCCATGATGGCCGGTACCTCCATCGTGGCCAAT
>CAYSOI010000758.1:0-2118 GCA_964432425.1 uncultured Opitutales bacterium
GAGGCCAGCAATAGAAAGGGATCAGTATTGATTCGCTATCCGAAGATCAGTTTAAGGCCTGAAACATTTCAAAGATGAGGTGGTGGTGCTGTGGGTCGATGCCGATGCCGTTGTCTGCAATGGTGAAGGCGTAGTGTTTCCCGTGGTCTTTGTAGCTGACCTTAATGTGGAGGTTTGGGTTCTCTCCATGCTTGATTGCATTGCTGATCAAATTGCCAAAGACCCGTAATAACGCTCCTCTGGGAGCAACCAAGTGGGGCAATTTCTCAGGAAAGGTGATTTTGATTTGTTCCGGAGCATTGAGAAGTCCCCGGACCGTTTCGAGGATTTCCCGGATGGATTGCTCGGTTGGCACATCTTCGGAATGACCGATGCGGGAATAATTGAGCAAGGATTCCAGCAAGTCCTCCATGTGATGAGCCCGCTTGACCAGCTTTTGGAACAATTCCTTGGTTTCGGGAGGCAGCTGGTCGCCAATATCTTCATCAATCATGTCGATGAGGTTTTGTATGGCAAAAAGCGGGGACTTCAGGTCGTGTGATGCGGCCGAGGCAAATTTGTCCAGCTCTTCATTGCTTCGGTGCAGTTCGCTGTTGGCCTTTGTCAGTTCAGACATCGTTTTGAGGAGATGCTTTTCCTGCTCTGCCGCAAAGGCTTCGTGACCTCTGAGTAAGCTGTCCACGGCTTTGATCTGTGTGACCGTGCGTTGTGGGTTTTCAATGTATTGCAAAAGTCCCAGGCGTACACTGTGGGACAAGTGAACAAAGACCTTTGCCGACTCCGGATGAATGGTCGACTGTGAATAGACAGTCAGTAAGAATTCCCTGTCTTCACTCAGTTTATGAGCAAAACCCACCATCGACCGTAAGCCCTTCAGGACAAATGCATCCATTTGGCTCAAAGGCCAATTGTCCGAGGAGGTGTCTTCTATATGAACCGAAGCGATGTAGTCATCATGTAAGCTAGGGCAGATGTTGGAGCCTCGGCAAATGCAATGGCCCAGTTGGCATGCCAGGCAAGCCAGGAGTGGATTTGCCTCCCAAATCAGCTCTTCTGAGATAGGGATGATCTGGTCCATGGTTGCAGCATGTTCCTCCCACGATTTGTTCTCGCAGCACAAGGTTTCCTGAACCAAGCAAAGGGTCGAGTTGGAAATATCCGGTAAGATCTTTCTGGCCAACTCTTGCTGTTCTTCCTTGAGATTTTCGTAGGGCAGGGTGCAGTGCAGCAGGACCATGTCGAAGGCCGGGGCGACTTCCTGATCGAAAAACTTTTTGTGGAGGAATTGGGTCAGCCCCTCGGCGTAGGTTTGGAAGTTGTCATGTTTTCTACAGAGAGCACGGATCATTCTTCCGGCGACCATCACTTCGTTGAGTGTGAGTTTTTCGATGAAGATTTTGTCTGTGAATTCCGCCGCGTCCATTTGGGGTAGGGAGAGTTCATCGGTGACCTTGGCCAGTTGGCGTTCGGCAGCTTCGGCTCTGGCTCTGGCCGCATCGGCATCGTCAGCCAATGTCAATGCGTCCCTTCTTTGGTGGAGGAGTTCCCGGATGCGTTTTTCCAGTTCGATTTGCAGTCGTTCTTTGCTCTCCTGTAGTCGCTTGCGGTGGGAGATATCCCGGGCGAATGTTACGCAGTAATTTTCTCCGTTGTATTTAAAGTAGTTGGATTCGATTTCCACAGGGTAAGTTTTGCCTGTAGCGTGCCTGTGTGTGGCTTCGAAACGTAGAAACCCCATCTCATGCAGTTCACTCCAGAACTCTCTCCAGCTTTCCATGGTCGAATCCGGATTGAGGTCTTGGATCGTCATTTCCAACAGTTCCTCTGTAGTGTGCCCGGATTGAGCATGAGCCGCTGAGTTGGCGCGAAGAATACGAGCCTCTGAATTGAGGAGAAAGAAGGCTGGTGCGGCATGTTCGAGGGCGAACTTGGTCAATTGATTTTCCTGATCCAATTGCCGGGAGTTCTTTTGTCGCTTATTGCGCCGCAGTAAGTTGGTTCCCTGTTCACTCGGTAGGCTTTCCTGATGGGCTTCCCATTCTTTGCTTTCTTCAATCCTTCTGGGGAATGCGATGGCATATCCCAGGCCATTCATCTCAAGGTAGTTGATATCGAGCT
>CAYSOI010000759.1:0-2097 GCA_964432425.1 uncultured Opitutales bacterium
ACATGATCTCAAGTTCTTCAGGAGAACCGGAGGCGATGTCGGCATCAGGCTTTTCCACGGAGGCTTTTTGGAAAGGTGTATCCATCCATTTTTCCGCACGGACAATGTCCTGCTCAATCTGGCGAACGGAACTCACGTACTGTTCCATCTTCTCACGGTCTTCCTGGATCAACTGCTTGTTCAATCGTTGGATATCGGAAAGCAGGGAATCCATCATACTCTTCTTTTGCTTCAGTCGATAGAACTGCTCTTCCCGACTGACGGCTCCACCGCCGAACAGGGCAAAGTAGAAATCCAGAGGACTGGTCATGGCTGGAATCGCATCACCGCGTTCATTCCAGGATAGCGAATGCCCAGGCCCCCAGCCTCCACCGCCTGAACCAGCGGAGTCCGGACTGGAAAGCACGATCGAGGAGTAACGGAGTTCTTGACCGAATGTATTCGCCGCAATCTGGTCACAGGAAATCGCATTGAGGAAGGATTTGCCAGGAGTCCCGTGAACATTGTGGCAGGTCAGAAGAGTGGAGGTTCCCCAGTGTGGATTTCCTGCACTGGATGCATCAAAGTTCCGGAGAATGGAGATGTCCTGCTGATGGTTTTTCAGAACCTTGAGCTTCTTGAAAATATACTCATTGGTATCTCCATCCCACCAATTGGGACTGCAGCCAAAGTTGAAGCCCAGATAAACCAGCTTTTTGTCATTGTCACTTGCTGCGGACTCCCCTGCCAGGGATTCCATCTTCGGGAGTGCCATAAAGGCTGCCGAGGATGCGAGAAACGTCCTTCTGTGTAGGTCTTTATTCATTTTCATATCAAATTATTTGCTGCGGAAGGCACGACTCAACACGAAAGACCGGATAAGGTCTTTGGCTCGATAATCATTCTTCCCACTCTGCTCAACCAGTTGATCAATCATTTCTGTGTCGGTAAAACTCACTGGACGGCCGATGCCATATTTGATCATCGCTCGGACCATCCCACCGGTAAACTGATCACCTTTGCGGGTAGCCAACAGTTGGACCATTTCCTTGTAATCTGCAAACTCGGTCTTTCCATCCTCCAGGACACCATGAGTTTGGATCGGCACTTCCACGGGCTCCTTCAGTTTGACCATCTTTTCTGACCCGTCCTTGTTGACTACGGTCTTCCATTTCAGGGATTCATTCTCCCGCCAACGGCCAAGTTCATCGAAGCTCTCCAGAGCGAAGCCAAAGGAGTCAAAACGCTGATGACAGGAGGCACAAGCGGGCTTGTTGGAATGAGCTTCAAAAAGATTCCGCGTTGACTGGCGACCATCCACTTTGATGAGAGGAACATTCGGCGGTGGAGACGGAGGATGACGGTCAATGATCTTGGCAGCCACAAACGCACCACGCTTGATGGGAAGCGATTTCTCGCCGTCTCCGCCCATTCCGAGAATTGCTGACATGCCGAGAAGGCCTCCACGTACAGAATCCGACGAAACCTTCACGGGACGGTAATCATTGCCCACCACACCTTTGAATCCATAAAACTCTGCCAGCATGGAATTCACCACAACAAAGTCTGACTTGATCAGGTTGGTGATACTGAGGTTTTCGTTGACCAGGTGTTTGTAGGTTTCCACCGGTTCGGCTTTGGCGGATTCAAGTGTTTCGCGTTTGAAATCTTCCGGAAAGGCCACGCTCTCGATTTCATGCAAGCCCAGCCACTGGTCCATGAAGTTGTGGTAGAAAGTCTCCGCTTTCGGATCTTTGAGCATACGATCCACCTGGGAGGCAAGCACAGCATCGCTCAGAAGCGAATCGTTCTCCGCAGTTTTGAGCAACTCCTCGTCGGGCAGAGAACTCCAGAGGAACAGAGCCAGACGATTGGCCAAGTCTCTCGCACCAAGTTGGGCAATTTTCTGTCCACCACCCTCAATAGCATAAAGAAAACGTGGGCTGATCATGAAGTAGACCATCGCCTCTTTGACCGATGCCTCGAAGTTGCGGCCATTCTCTTTGGCCATGCGATAAAACTTCATGGCACTGTCCACATCGGATGCGGCAGGTTGCTTGCCCCGGAAAGCTCTTTCCCCAAAGCGTTTGAGAATGGTTTCGGCGTATTGGTCTGCAG
>CAYSOI010000760.1:0-2086 GCA_964432425.1 uncultured Opitutales bacterium
CTGTCCCGACATAAATTGCCTGAGCCACACGCACCCTATTCTGGCTCAAGTTCAGTGAGCCCCAGGCTTTGTGTGAGGATCTAGAGGGGCAGATTGGAAAAGGGGCAGATTGGAAAAGGGGAAAAGGAGAAGAGGGGAGGTGGTCTCTTGATCTTTGTGTCTTTGTGCCTTTGTGTGAGGATTGTTAAAAACAGGACCACTGCTCAATGCTTAGGCATGATGGGTTTGAACCAATCGTTGATTTCAAGGTTTGGGATCTTTTCAAAGTGGCGGACATTGTGAGTGGAGATCGCTTGGTTATTGGAGAGAGCAATCCCGGCGATGAGCAGATCAATGTCGTCTACTGGAGTCCCTGCCTTTCGGACTTGAGCATACGCTTCTGCTGCGATTTTACAGGCTTCGGAAGTGAGGGGTAGAATGGTACATTGTTCGGTCATCTTCAGAAAATGTTCTTCTTGTCGCCAAGCGTTACGAAATCGCAAGCCGCTCAAGATCTCATAATAGGTGATGATGCTGAAATGCAGCGTATTGTATTTCTTGCGGTAAGCTGTGCAGGCTTCTACAACATTGGGGTTTCCCCTGAGATACCAAGACAGGATATCCGTATCCAATAATGTTGGAATCATCCTCGATCTCGCTTTGAAAAGGCTTGAGAACGACGGTGGGTTACTTCTTCCAGAAACCCAAGGAATTCGGGCTCTGACCAGTCTTTCCATGATCCAGCAAAGGCTTCCAACTCAGGAGTCTCTTTTACAGTTGGTTCTACCCCGAAGCTCTGAACCACTTGGAAGAGTTCTTCCAGTTTTTCATCAGGAATTCGATCCAATTCCTGAACGATTTCTTCTTTGGTGACCGGATGGCTCATGTGGTTATAATTCTGAATTGCTCCTCAAGGATATAGACTCATTTCTATCCAACTATCTCATTCTTTCAAGTAGAGAAAAAGAAGTGGCACAATCACTGAGGAGAAAAGGGGAAAACTTGAAAAGGAGACAATGGGAGGAGGGGACAAGGGGAGGAGGTGACGGGGGGAGCGGTCAATTTGTGCCTTTGTGTGAGGATTGTTTATCAGGCTGACACTGTTGAAGTCCGTTTTTTTGATCGGCGACGTCGTGGAGAATTTGAGGATTTGCTTGGGCTTTCCCGGATGAGAGAATCCGCTGGAATACCAAGCCCTTCGTTCAACTTTCGAATCATTCGTAGAGTTAGAGGGCGCTTTCCGGAGAGGACTTCTGAGGCTTTGCTGCGACCTCCAAAATATTCGGCGACATCGACTTGACGGAGCCCTGATTGCTCCATCCTGAATTTGATGAGTTCGACTGGATCAGGGGTGTCGATAGGATAATGGACATCTTCATACTGTTCTACTAGCATAACCAGGAGTTCCAGTTCCCGGCCGTCATCCGTGTCCAGTGAAGGATCGTCCTCCATCAGAAAGTCTATCCGTTCCAGAGCTTCCTCATGTTCTTCCTGGTTTTTGATGATTCTCGGTTTCATTTTAATTCGACGGTGATTGGATCAATTTTGTCATAGGTCGCATGTGTGCCGATGAACTTAACATAAATGGATTTTGTTTTGTAGGCCACTTTGACCACGATGCGGTATTTGTTCCCTCCCAGATTGAAGATGACTCGGTTTCCTGCCACGACATCAGCGTGCCTGTATTGGGCTCGAATCTCAGCAAAATTTTCCCACTGTGCATGTTTGGTTTCCTTGTACCACGATTCCACCGGGTTTTTAGCTTGCGGGTGAGTCATGATGAAGTCCCGCAATGGCTTCCGACTGATAATTCGCATTGTTTGGAAGATATGTGAGTACAGCAAGGTGAAAATTCCCAATTAGGGAACAAAATGAATGGAGCAGGTTTGGGTCAAGGAAGGAATATGTGACAAGAGGAGACTGGGGGACGAAGGAGGGCAGATTGGAAAAGGGGACAAGGGGAAGAGGGGATGGGGGAGTGGCACATGCTTCCAGCTTGTGGGTGTTGGATGGTAATCACGCGGAGGCGCAGAGACGCGGAGGGGGGAATGCCATTTTACAAAATGATTGAGCAATTGGATTTCGTTGGAGTTCACGATTTATCGTG
>CAYSOI010000761.1:0-2077 GCA_964432425.1 uncultured Opitutales bacterium
CCCGAATCCTCGGGCTCAACTCAGCCGCCATGGTCCTGGCAAGACCTTCCAGAGCAGATTTTGAGGCAGATATTGCGGAGTGATTGGGTATTCCGACTTTGGCCGCCACCGAGGAGATCAGGACGATCGACTGAGTGATACGATTGCGAACGGTTTGAATCACTCGAAATGCGTCCACCACATTGCTTTCGAAAGAGTTTAAGAGATCTTCAGGGGTGGTACGTCGCATGGAACCCAGAAAGATTTGCCCAGGGCAGAAAGTCAGGTAGTCAATCTTCTTAGGCAGATGGTCCACAAATTCCTCAGGATTTCGAGCATCCCCCTCAATGTGAGTGTAATCGGAGTGATTCAGTTCAGAACTGCTTCTGGAGACTCCATAAACAATTTCCCCGCCCTGAAGAGACAGGTGGGCAAGTGAGTTTCCAATTCCGGAAGAACTACCGATAATTAAATGAGTACCTTGGGGTGACGTTACTTGGAGTGAACTAGGCATGCAGACTACAACGCACTTGATCCATTTGCGGATCAGAATGATCGCCACTTAGGCATAATCTCGATTGTCAAAGTCCATTCAATATGGGAGGAAGGTTCACAAATGAAGAAAATTATAATTTCGTTTTTATCGATCCTAACCATTTCGCAATTCCTGACAGCTTCACCAGTCATGGAGTTCTGGAATACGTATGACGCTCGAAAGGAACCTTTGAATGTACAGGTAGTGACTGCCTGGGAAGACGAAATTGGGAAGTATCAGTTGGTTCGTTATGACCTTGGAAAACTGGAAGGTTCGAACAAATCAGCCTCGCCGAGGATCGCTGCGTATTTTGGGATTCCGAAAGATGCTTCAAAGAAATCGCCATTGCCGGGAATTGTGCAGATTCACGGTGGAGGCCAACGGGCTCACAAAGGTCGGGTCGCCGATTGGGTGAAGTTGGGGTATGCTGCGATCAGCATCAACTGGGGAGGAAAAGTGTTGGAGAAAGCGGACACACCCAACACGGACTGGGATGGACTGGCGGCCGGTTTTGAAAGACCAGGAGCTTCGGGGGCTGAAGACCTCATTCATCACAATGGCATCATGCCCGGAGCCAATACTCTCTATAAAGAACCCCACATTCTCAACAGTAGTTGGAGCCTGATTGCTATGTCGGCCCGTAGGGCATTGACCTTTCTTGAGCAGCGACCCGAAGTCGATGGCAACAAACTCGGCGTGGAAGGTCATTCCATGGGTGGGCGAAGTACCGTCCTGACGTCGATCGACCCAAGAATCAAAGCATCCTCTCCCTCTGTGGGTGGAAGTGGTTTCCTTTATGAAGACATGTGGGGGCTTCCCGGAAGTGCCCGCAGAATGACCAAAGAAGATGGCCGGGACTTGTACCTGCAACTGATCTCCTGCCAATCCTACTGGCCCTATATCCAGGCTCCCCTGCTCTTTCTCGGCTCTACTAATGACTTCAATTCGCCAACCGAGTTTGTGGTCAAAGGCATGTCCCTTTTGCCTGAGAAAACGGAGAACATTTTGGCCCTGGCCCCACATCTGAATCATCGCTTCACCACGGACACAGCAGGAGCCCGATTCATGTGGATGGAAGCTCATCTGAAAGGAACTTTTCAATTTCCCCGAAAATCGCCCGCCAGTCTGATTCTCAAAACCCCGGACAAGATCCCCACATTCCAAGTCAAAGTCGATCATTCCACAGACCTTCCTGTAGAAAAAGTGCAAGTCCTCTACGGTTATGCCCGAGACCCAAGAATCCGCTTCTGGCGTAGTGCAGAAGTGAACAAAGAAAGCCCGGATACTTTTATTGCCAAGTGCCCTGTCTTCGATGTCAACGAACCCCTCTTCTCCTTCGCCAACATCACCTACAAAATGCCGAAAACCTTACCAGCCCGACCTGGGGCAGAAGGGACCAACTTGCTCACCATCACTTCTCAATACCAGATCGCTTATCCTGACGATTTGAAGAAAGCTGGAGTTCAGGCCACCGAAAAGCCACAACGCTTGGTCGAAGACTTTTCAAAAGGTTGGCAGGACTGGTATCGGCTCAGCCACAACAATCCACACCACTGGTTCTAC
>CAYSOI010000762.1:0-2071 GCA_964432425.1 uncultured Opitutales bacterium
TTTGTTCACCACTGACGGTTTCCGCACTCTCCAGTTTGGCAGCTTTCTTCGCTCTGACTTTTCCAGAAACGACGTGATATTTGAGAATGTTGGCAAGGGTGGCTTTGTTTTCCGGTTTGAGGAGATCTTCCAAAGTAGTCTTAGGAATTTTGGCGAAAGCTTCGTCTGTAGGAGCAAAGACGGTGAAAGGACCTTCGCTCTTGAGAGTTTCCACAAGTCCAGCTGCTTGAGCCGCAGCAATCAGTGTTTTGAAAGTTCCTGCAGAGTCTGCGGTTTCTACGATATCTTTCTTGGCACTGAAAAGGGAATTGCTGAGTAAAGCAGAGGACAGAAGAAGGGTGAATATACGTTTCATTATTTGTTAGGTTTAGAGTAGGTGCTTGATTGCACTGAGCTCTATAACGCCCAATTGAAACGGTTGGATTGAAACTTTTTGAATTCTTTTGATACGGGGGACGGGCCAGTTGAGGATAAAGAGCCTCAAGGATACTCTGACCTACGCAGTCATGGACATCTGTACACTGCCTAGACAAGAATGTGGGTGAACTGCAGGTGCATCCATGAACCCCATCATTTACATCTTGAAACCGACCAACACTCCATTGAAGTTCAGTTCATGAAAATTCGCCTCGCCACCATTGCCCTTACCCTTCTTACCGCTTGCCTCCACTCCGCGTCCAAGCCCAACATCGTGTTCCTGCTGGTAGATGACTTGGGATGGACGGATTTCGGGTGTTTCGGGAGCGATCTTTATGAGACGCCGAATATTGACAAGTTGTGTGCCGAAGGGATGAAGTTTACCAATGGGTATGCGGCCTGCACCGTTTGCTCCCCTACCCGGGCTGCAGTCATGACGGGCAAGTATCCAGTCCGCACCGGCATCACCAACTGGATCTCAGGCCCGACCATGCGATTGCATCATGAGGAAACCACTCTTGCCGAAGCCCTACGGGATGGAGGTTACCAGACCTGGCATGTGGGCAAATGGCACCTGGCTCCAAGAGGTGCGGACGAAGTGGAAGATTACTACCCGGAGCATCAGGGTTTTGATGTCAATATCGGAGGCAACCATTGGGGAGCACCCGGCTCCTATTTTCATCCCTACACAACCCAAAGAAAGACCATGGGTAAACTCCCTCCCGGCGGCAAAGAAGGCGATTATCTTACCGATCGTCTAACGGACGAAACTCTAAAACTTATCGATAATCGAAACGAAAAACCCTTCTTCCTCTCCTTCTGGTACTACAATGTGCACACTCCGATCCAGGGCCGCCCGGACTTGGTCGAAAAGTACAAAGGCATCTTGAATGATGGCAAAAAACGCCGTCACAACAATGCCACCTACGCAGCCATGATCGAAAGCGTGGATGAAAGTGTTGGGCGAATCATGAAGAAGCTGGAAGAAATCGGCCAGGCTCAGAACACCCTGATCTTTCTGACTGGCGACAACGGAGGTCTCGACCGCAATGGCAACCCTACAGAAAACATCCCGCTACGAGCCGGAAAAGGTTCCGCTTATGAAGGTGGCACCCGTGTCCCCACCATCATCAAATGGCCAGGCGTCACTCAACCTGGCAGCATCAGCGAAGAACCTGTTATCAGCATCGACTACTACCCAACCCTCCTCGACATCACCGGCATCCAAGGAGTGGCCGCCCACAACAAGAACGTCGACGGAGTCAGCCTCACCCCCATTCTTCGCAATCCGGAAGCGTGCCTGGGTCGCGAAAGTCTCTTCTGGCACTACCCACACAACCACGGCGGCGGCTCCCGAAAATACGGCACCATTCGAAAGGGACAGTACATTCTCGTGGAGCAATACAGCACCGGTGCCCTCGAACTCTACGATCTGAAAAACGACCTCTCCCAATCCACAGACATTGCTTCCAAACATCCCGAGAAGACCCAAGCCCTCCATAAAGAATTCCGTAACTGGCTGAAGTCCGTAGGCGGTACGATCCCCGAAAAAACAGGCAGGAAGAAGAAACCCTCCAAACGCTGAAATTGCTGTTGGAAGAATTGTTACTGTGGGATCTCGCAGTAGATGACCTGAGGCGAGACGCCTCAGCTA
>CAYSOI010000763.1:0-2070 GCA_964432425.1 uncultured Opitutales bacterium
AACAAGCCAACGAAGGTCGTATTTATCGAATCTTCCCCAAGGGGCAGGAGGCCAGTTGGAAACCTGAAGACAAGCAAAACATTGCTATGTCACAATGGAGCACACAGGAGTTGATCGATGACTTGAAGAAGCCAATTCCTGTCTGGCGAACCAATGCTTCGGAAGAACTGATTCGGCGGGAAGATGGAGTCCTGGGAACCTTGCAGTTCATGCTCGGAAATCACAAGGAATTGGACCCACATTTTGAAACCTGGGCTTCCTGGACGATGGGGAGAATTTCACCACATTTCCTTAGGATGTCCGCTTATCATATCGCGGCGACCCGAGACTCAAAATCCCTGAACAAACGCATCCAAAACATCCGCATCGCCGTACATCGCCACAAGGAGTCATCAGCGGAAAGACTGTTGCATGTACTGTGGAAACATCTTGACGATCCTGAACCCAGAATCCGTTTGGAAACTGTTTTGGCGATGCGTGAACTTGCCCAGAAAGATCAATTGGAGGGGATTCTGAATCTGCTTTCGAAGGAGAAGGATCGAGTGGTATTCTACGCGGCATGGAAAGCTCTTGAAAAGTTAACATCGGTAAGTGAACGAAAAGAGTTTTTGTCAGACACAAGAGTGTGTGTTCGGTTGGGGGTATTTCTTTCGTTGCTGGAAGAAGATGCATTGAAGGAGTCCGAGATTCGCCCTTTGGTGAAGGATAAGAATGCAGACATTTCTGCCTTGGCCAACAAGCGTCTTGGCGGCAAAGCCAAAGTAGAACACCGGGGTCGGCCCATTCGAAAAACAAAACCTTCAAAGACCGAATTCAGGAACCTGCCAGTCGCCTTCGTTAAAGATCTCAAACCCACAAGCCGAAAACGCTACGAAGTAGCAACTCTGGAGGAAGGCATTCCAGTTTATACTGATCGATCTTACACCATCACCTCCGTGCCTGATCAGTTGCTGGGCTCCACCTTTATCCGAACAGCAAACAGTGATGCCGAACGACACGATGATCAGCCCGCACTGGAGTTTACCCTCAATACTCCTGCCACCATCTATTTGGCCGATGATGCCAGAGCTGAACATCTACCTCCCTGGGCTCGAAAACATTGGAAACCTACAGACCTTACGATCAAGACTACGGACCCCAAGGAGATGAGAGTGTACAAGAAGCATTTCCCCATTGGGAAAGTATCGCTTGGTGCCAACAAACAGGATGTCCGTAGCCGCAAGGGCAATTATCTGATCATCATCCAACCCGAATTGATCACGTTCTCCGGGACAACTCCTCAAACGAAGACAGAGCAAGTCCTTCCATTGCTTAATAAAGGCAATGCAATCCGAGGACGTGATTTGTTTCATAGTCCACAAGGAGCCGGATGTTTCGCCTGCCACCGGATGGAAGGCAATGGAAACGTCTTTGCTCCAGACCTGACTGGCATTACAAAACGAGCGACTCCGGATTTCATCGTAGAGTCCATCCTTAATCCAAGTGCAGCCATCACCGAAGGGTTCGTGTTGCAGCAATTTTATCTAAAGCAAGGTAAACAGCCAATAGCTGGAATCGTCATCGAAGAGACGGGACAGTTCATCAAAGTGGCTCAAACTGGAGGAAAGGTCCACCACTTGCAAAGAAGTGAAATCGTCAAACGTGAAAGCCTGCCACATTCTGCGATGCCTCCCTATTTCACGATTCTGCAACCCTTGCACATAGCTGACTTGGTGGCTTATCTGAGAGAAACCCAACCCAAAACTCAACCCACACCTCCTTCCACCAAGGGTTTCTCCTACCAACAAGATGACACCAAACTCAGCATTTGGCTGGATGGAGTAAAGATCACGGACTATCTAATGGATCATCCACAACTAACCCGTCGAGCCTTCATCCATGTGACTTCACACACAGGCATCCAGGTCAGTAGAAATTTCCCTCCGAAACCATCCGATAGCGATGACCATCTCCTCATGCACCCAGGCATCTGGATGGGATTTGGTCATCTCGACGGTCAGGATTACTGGCGTTTAAAAGCGAAAGTTGTTCACGATAAATTTATCAAGCCACCGAATGCCACCAATGACA
>CAYSOI010000764.1:0-2065 GCA_964432425.1 uncultured Opitutales bacterium
CAATCTGGGGACTTTGATCTTTTAATTGATCGGTCGGATAAGTCCGATCTGTCGGATCCGACTGATCAAGAATTAAGCAATAATTTGCTTCAAAAGTCCTGTGCTGTCGCCATGACGTTCCGCCTTTACACCGATGCCATGCAGCAAGGTCAACCATGCATTACAAAGCGGAGTATTGTCTGGTACCACAATGTTTTCACCAAGTTTGATGTTGGCAGCACCTCCGGCGAGGAGGGTGGGGCAGTTGCTCAACTCGTGACCGGTACGGATGTTACTTCCGTAGACCAGGGCGATGTTGTCGAGCAGACGACTGCCGTCTTCCTCCTGGGTGGCTTTGAGTTTGTCGAGGAAACCTGCCAGTAACTGACTTTGGGTTAGGTCACGTTTCTGGGAGGCGGCCAGCTTTTCGGCCCGAGTCGTGTGGTAATGACTCATGTCGTGCTGGTGGACATTGATGCCGATACTGGTGAGCAAAGTGCGCACAGGTTGACGGAAAGTGAGGACCCGGGAGCTGTCGGTCATCATGGCGGCGATCATCAGGTCGTACATGACCTCGATCTCCTTCTTGCCTTCGATCTCTCCCGGTGGAGGCTTCATCTTGGTTTTCGGGCGGGGAACATCGAGCCATTGCTCCTCCTTGCTGAGGCGAGTCTCGATGTCACGAATGCCCTGGAAATATTCTTCGAGCTTGTCGGTGTCCCGTTTGCCGAGGCCGCGTTTCATGTCGTTGGCATTCTCCAGGATGGTGTCGAGAACACTTCGCTTCTGGGCCAGCAAGGCTTGCTTTTGCTCCAGCGGTGTGGTGTCGGGAGAAAACAGTCGGTGGTAGGCTTCCAGCGGACCATTCTGTCCTGCCACAGGTTTGCCCCGTGCATCCCATGCCATCGAGAGTCCCGGACCATGTCCATCCCCTGAAATGTTTTTGACCGCACCATTGAGCTGTAGAGAAGAGAACCGTGTCTTCAGTCCCAACTGTGCCGCCGCAACCTGGTCGAAGGATATGCTGTTGTGAAAACTCTGACCTGGCTGAGCATAACGATTTGCTCCCGTTAACCACATCGCACTGCCCCAGTGTCCCTCGTTAGAGTATTTGTTCCAAAGTCCCTGGACAATACTGAAATCTGCCTTGTGCTTGGCTAACGGCGACAAGCCTTTGGGAAGTTCATAATCCGCCCCCGGTTGCTTCATATCCGGAAACCAGGACTCTTCCGTCACACCCCAACCAAACCCCATCACGACCAACCGCTTCGGCGGTGTGGTGTCCTTGGCCGTAGCTGCAAAGCTTTTGTAGCCCAACGATGGCAGTGCAGGAAGTGCGACCAGTGCCGTACTGGAACGAAGAAATTGGCGACGTGTATTCATGGCTGTTATCTGTGTAATATCAAAACATTCGTGTCATTCGCGGATATTCTTTTCAATTCGCGTTAAAATTCATTCATTCGATTGCCCCAGAACCACCCTCTTGAATTCCAGCTTTGAGTTCCTGAAGTTGATCACAAGGCCCAGCTTAAACTTAGCGATTCTCAGGTAATTCAACATTTGGGCGATCTCATTATCGCCAATTTTATCAATCGATTTAACATCTATGAGAATACCTGAATTCACTGTAATATCTGGAATGCAATCACCTACAATCTGATCCTTAAAGAAGATGGGGTAAGCTCTTTGCTGCTCAGGTTGTAAACCTTTATTTCGTAGGGCGATGACAAGTGCATTCTCATAAGGTTTCTCTCGAAGGCCAGGGCCGACTTCCTTATGTACTTCCATCGCTGCACCAATCACTTCGTAACTGCCGTCAT
The DNA here is from genome assembly GCA_964432425.1 of uncultured Opitutales bacterium. Taxonomy (GTDB): domain Bacteria; phylum Verrucomicrobiota; class Verrucomicrobiia; order Opitutales; family JABJCN01; genus JAYPDO01. Next base: position 1,800 of record CAYSOI010000764.1, read on the forward strand.
TGAATTCCATTTTTTAACACGAATGTAAAAGAATTAGCTCGAATTGCACGAAGGTTATTTCCTGTTGAACACTTCATGCAGAACCAAGGCATGGATGAACTCCCTTGTCCGGAGGTCTTTCGCTTTTGCGGTGGCTAGGATCTTCTCCAGAGTGGCTTCATCGGCGAAGCCTGCTGGACGGCCTAAAGCGTACTCCAATAGGGCGGAACTAAAGCCTTTGGCGAAGTCATCAGAGTGGGAGGCGATGACCTCACGAAGTTCAAAAA
>CAYSOI010000765.1:0-2064 GCA_964432425.1 uncultured Opitutales bacterium
CCAGTTTATGATGGTTCGCTCCAAGGACGACGGCAAAACCTGGTCCAAGCCCGAGAATTGGACAAAAAGACTCAAGGACCCCAAATGGTACTTGTTCGCACCCGCTCCAGGAAACGGAATCAATCTGGCCGACGGAACTCTGGTCATGCCCACTCAAGGACGGGATCACACAGGAGTCCCCTTTTCCAATCTCATGTGGAGTAAAGATCATGGAAAATCCTGGAATGTCAGCCAAGCCGCCCGTTCCAACACCACCGAATGTTCCGTTGCCGAATTATCTGATGGTTCCTTAATGCTCAACATCCGGGATAACCGAAACCGACAGGACAAATCAAAAACCAATGGCCGAGCCGTAAGTGTGACCAAAGATCTTGGAAAGACCTGGAAAATTCATTCCTCAGACCATGGTGCCCTCCCCGAGCCTGTTTGCATGGCCAGCTTGCTCTCTCACCAACTCTCTGATGGCCGCCATGTACTTTTCTTCTCCAACCCCAATGATAAATTCAAGCGTCAGAAAATGACCGTCCAAATGAGCCTGGACGACGGAAAAACCTGGCCCCGCAAAATTCTTCTCGATGCAAAAGGAGGAGCCTACAGTTCCCTCGTCATGGTTGATTGCCAGACCCTCGGCATCCTTTACGAATCTTCCAGAGCCGACCTGATTTTCCAAACTATCCAGCTCGAAGAGTTTGGCTTGTAAACTCCGGGAACGCCGAGCTCCAGCTCGGCTTTGATCAAAAAGATCCTGTTGAATAACGATTGATGGACAAGGATTGTTGATGTTCGAAGGCTTTAACCAACCATCTTCCTGCCCCCAAATTTTCCTGCCAATCCCATGCCAAGCTGGAGCTTGGCGTTCCCGGGGACTTACCCCCAGAACTTCACCAATTTTTCTTCCGGCTTCACCTTCAAGTCAAACTGCTGGCTAAACGGATGCGGATCAATCCCGGCAAACTCCCGCAACGCCGTATGTACATGCTCTGGCCGCACCCGAATCCCTTCTTCTCCAGTCTTCAATTTCTTAGCATCAAACGGTAAGGCAAACTGCCCGCCATCGGTCTTGCCAAGAACTCGATTTCCTTGGATTCCAGGCCCTATGAACATGATCGAGCCGATGGACCAATGGTCTTTTCCGTCGCCTTTGTTGTAGTGAGGAGTCCGACCCATTTCGCTCTGAATCACAAACACCAACTTGTCCCGAATACCCAGCTCCTCTGCACGATTGGCGGTGTAATCAATTCCAGCCAGAAACTCGGGTATCAACTTCATTTGGTCCCGGTCATTATTGGCGTGACTGTCGAATTGCCCGATGTTGAGATTGGCCGAAACACAAATCCCCGCCTTGAAGGAAGAAAGGGCGATCTCCGCTTGCTGAGTCAGCCGACCTTTGGGCACTTTATCCGAAATGTAGGGAGTGGCCCGCTTCAAGGCCTTGGAATTCAACTGAGCTGAATAGAGCATACTCTGCGACCTTTGCACACGAGGCAATTGAGGTTTCGCCTGACGACTTTCAAACTGCTCTTTCAAGGTCCGTTCAATCCGATCCAAGACAAAGTCATCGTGATACTTATGGGAACCTCCGGGGCTGTCCGCATTGGCCACTTTCTTCAAGGTGGGCAAATATGGAATCCGGGCCATGGGCGTCAGGTTTCCAGTTGCGGAATAGTTGCCAAAGGTGAGAAACGCCAACGGGCAATCCGGTCCCTGACAAGCCGCCGCCAACGCCGCAAACGTTGGATACACCGAAGAATCCAACATCCCCGTAGCCATGTATCGGGAACACGGCGAATGGTTGTTCACCGAGTAATCCAAACCATTGTAGACCAACAATTCCGATGCATACTTTTTGAAAAAGTCCTCATTGGTCAACCCCGCCTCCGCATGTTTCGCATTGGGCGCATACTGTATGTTGCCCTCCGTAAGAATGTCCCCCTCTTTGTACAAGCGATTGAGTCCATCCGTACCCTTCGGATCCATCATGTACGTCGTGTCCCAACCTCCGGAGGCATTGAAGACAATGAAGTACGGCCCCTCATAAGGCTCCGGTTCTTTCGCAACCAATCG
>CAYSOI010000766.1:0-2048 GCA_964432425.1 uncultured Opitutales bacterium
CAACTCCTTGTTATCCATCCCAATCTCTTTGGCGATAGTGTGGATACGAACTGACATGATCTGGACTGTGGGGCTTTCGGGTTAGTAATTACGGGTCTGGGCTGTTGAAAATCAAACTTAGGCGGAACGGCTATGAAACTCGTTGACGGCAGCAATGATGGAATTGGCGTCTTCTTCGGAGAATTCTGCGTCCATGAGGTCTTGTGCGGTAACCCCTTCAAATGCATCCGGGCTGTTGATACCGATGGCGACCAGGCGGTCGGCCAAGGCTGTGGAAATACCTTCAATTTGCTGAAGACCCTGTACGGCTCTTTCCACCCGTTGTTCAAATCCTGGAGCTCCGGCTTCTTCCTTGGCAATGCTCAATCGCCATCCCATCAGCTTCGAGGTCAGCTTTGCATTTTGCCCGCGTTTGCCGATGGCCAGAGACATGTCGTCTTCCGCGATTTCAAAGTGAATCCGTTTCCCCTTCTCGTCGATTTGGACGTTTTTGGGTACAACCGGCTTGAGGGACTCTTCGAGAAACTTCAGTGGGTCAGGGTAGTAGCGAACAATGTCGATCTTTTCTCCACCCAATTCCCTTACAATACTCTTCACACGGGCTCCGCGGGCTCCTACGCACGCCCCTACTGGATCAACCTTGGGGTCGCGACTGGTCACGGCCACTTTGGTGCGATAGCCAGGCTCACGAGCCATGTTCTCAATCACCACAGTGCCATCCTTGATTTCCGTGACTTCCGTTTCGAAAAGACGCTGCACGAAACGAATGTGAGAGCGGCTTAAAATCAATTCCGGACCACGATTGGCGATGTCCAGGTCCGCCAGCAAGCAACGAATGGGCTCACCAGGGGAGTACTCTTCGCCGGGAATCTTGTCCCGACCCATCAAAATCGCTTCCGCTTTCCCCACTTCGATGATCAGGTCTCCCTTTTCACGGCGGCGAACAATCCCGGAAACGATCTGTCCCACCTGATCCTTGAAATCTTCATGAATCCGCTCTTTTTCATGCTGGCGGATGCGTTGCATGATGGCTTGACGTGCGGTCTGCGCTGCGATGCGGCCCAGAGCACTGGGGTCCACTTCCTGCTCCACAAACTGCCCCACACGAGGCTCATCCATGAATTGCTTGGCTTTCTCGATGTGGATTTCAGTACGGGGATCGGCAACCGATTCAACGACGTTCAACAGGACCCAGGCATTGACACCTCCCGTTTTGGGGTTGATCTCAATTCGCAATTCCTGGCCAGCATTGATGCTTCGTTGAGCTGCGTTCTTCAGGGCCGAAGAGATGGTCTCGATCATGTCTGCTCGATCAATCCCCTTTTCCTTCTCCATGTATTCGAGGACGGAAAGTATTTCGCTGCTCATGGTTTGTTGTCTGTCTTGGGTAAAAATAAAAAAAGCGGGTCGAGACCCGCCATCCAATGGATTAGTTCAGGATTTGTAAAATTTGAGGAACGCTTGAAAATGTATTTCCAAGAATGCCTGTCAAGCTCTGGCTGGAGGAATTTTGTAAAATAATTAATTCCCAGAATCAGTTCCATTACTGCGTGGGTTTTCGTTGGTTTTTGATTCTGATATTGATCGACGCATGATCGGGTAATCCTCCGCCCCAAAACTCTGTAGGACATGCGGGGCGGTTGGTCGGGCTGGGCTACTGGGTTTCGAGCAGCTTTTCAATTTCCTCTCGTGTGCCCATTCCCGGTTGTGCCCCCATCCGGGAGGCTGCCAAAGCCCCGGCGGCATTGCCAAACCGTATGGCTTCGTGCAAGGGTCTGCCTTGTGCCCAGCTTACTGCCACGGCTCCAGCAAAGGCATCTCCCGCAGCCGTGGTGTCAATGGCCTGGACTGGAAATGGGTTCACCATCTGGTTCCCCGCTTCATCCAGGAGCAATGCCCCCTGATCGCCCATGGTGATGACGACCGACTTCGCTCCACAGCTTTGTAACTTCGCGGCGGCTTGGATGGCATCCGTTTCCGATTTGACATGGATGCCAGTCAACGCTTCCGCTTCGGATTCATTCGGGCACAAAAGGTCTACTTCCAGC
>CAYSOI010000767.1:0-2040 GCA_964432425.1 uncultured Opitutales bacterium
TTTCGATTTTGTACTGATACCATTCATTCCTTACCTCCCACTTGATGGCAGCACTGGTCAGGGTTGTGGGTTTATCAAACTCCATTTGCACCCAGGCTGGCAATCCTCCGCCTGCTGCACACCAACGGGTTTGGTCATTTCCATCTGTCGCTTTCCAGGCGTAGTTCTGTTTGTTCGCTTCTTCCGAACTGGCGGTCATCTTGACCAAAGTTGCATCTTTAGGAGCTGCCGAAGCCGAGGGTTGTTGCGGGACAGGCTTTTTCTTTTCTGACGCTTTGACAAAGGTGACTTTGTTTTCTCCTTTGTAAGGTTTCAAATGATCATCATTGAGTTTGTCACAGGACCAGAGCAGACCACGGGTGACCAGATCCAGATAACGTGGGTCGGCGACGGTCTTGGTGTTGTGCCCGAGGGAAGTACTGAAGCTACGGGCACCTTGCTTTTCATTGATCCAGGCAACCACAGCTTCGTCCTTCTTGCCACCTTTGAGTTCCTGAGTGCCCATGGCAAGGGTTTGAGCATCGTAAAGTTTTGCATTGTTGTAGAGCTCCTCGTTGATGGTGGTCCAGTTTTTGAGAGTCTTGGTGATCGGATGCTCCGGGTTCGTAAATTCGATCTTGATGGGCACTTGCGGACCATGTCGAGTTGACTGCAAGCCAATGTGCTTGAACCATTTGTCCGTCCCATTTCGAAAGCTGTGCATAGCACAATGCAGATGGACAGATGGCACTGTTTTGTGGGCATTCAAAATGTTCTCCATCACCTTCAGATCCCTGTTCCCCGCAGCACACTCATCATGGATCACTACGTCATACCCTTTTGCCCAATTGGGATCTTCATAAATCGGTAATGGTGGGTTCACCGACTTGTCATCCGTCCAAACCACATCCACCTGGACACTTGCCCGGGCCGAAATGCCTTCCGACAAGGCCTTGTGCTGTCCTGCATAATCATGGCAACAACCGCCTGTAACGAGCAGCGCCCTGATCTTGGCTCCGGTGGATTCGGCAGCATTCAAAGATGTCAGAGCAAGTGCTCCAAAGAACAGAGTGATTAACGAGAATCTTGGTTTCATAGTAATTAATCCGAAAAACTTGTAGCCAACTAATTGACAGGAGCTGCAAAGTTGCCAGCGGAAAAATCAAGAAACTGATGCCAATACTTCTTCTTTTATAAATAGATAAGGCAAGTCGAAGAGCCTTCAGCGGATATGCGTAGATTATCCTATTGATGGCTCTCTATTCATCACCCTTCTGAGTTGTCACTCGATCTCTATCCGAATTGACACCCTGCTGTTCATGTGTAAGGCTTTACTCATGCCCACAAATTTAGCCATCAATGACGATTTATTGAATAAAGCCGTTGAGATCAGCGGGATGAAAACAAAGAAAGAGACTGTCAATAAAGCTCTGATGGAGTTTGTACAGAAACGAGAGCAGAAGAAGATTTTGGAGTACTTTGGGAAGGTTGATTATTTTGATGACTATGACCCCAAGCAAGGGAGAAGAAAGTAGCCATGGTTATCGTGGATTCTGACGTTTGGTCAGAAGTCTTTCGCTCAAAATCCAAAGAGCCCTCGCGGTATGCCTATATTCTGAATGAATTGATTGAAGGGGAGGAGGTCGTCATGATTGGGCCAATACGCCAGGTAGTACTTTCAGGCATTCGGAGCAAAGCCCAGTTTGAATCGATTCGTCATGCATTACGATCATTTCCTGATGTGTCTTTGCATGAAGAAATCCATGAGCTTGCCGCTTCCTTTTACAATTTGTGCCGAAGTAAAGGAATCCAAGGATCCCACACAGACTTTTTAATATGTGCTGTCAGCGTACAATTTGGAATAAAGATCCTCTCAAAAGACAAAGATTATATACAATATTCAAAGTATATCCCGATCGATATTCTTTCTCGATAATCAGAAGTAGAGCGTTTTGCTTTGCTCAATTTCTCGACCTCAACTTGGCCAGCAATCTCAATATTTCCAAGTAGAGCCAGACCAAGGTAACCAGTAATCCGAAGGTCCCATACCATTCCATGTAT
>CAYSOI010000768.1:0-2037 GCA_964432425.1 uncultured Opitutales bacterium
GGGTTTGAAATCCACCGCATGTAGGATAGCTAAGCCCTGACGCAGGTTCCATTCCCAGGAGATTCAAGATTCAGCTGTTGGGAATTGGGCAAAAAACTAACTTCCCTGATGAAACCAGGAATAATGGAGTATTGGAGTATTGGAGTAAAAGAAAGGATATTTCCAATGGAGTGATGGAGGGTTGGAGTATTGAATCAAGTGTATAGAGCCCAAATCCCATTACTCCAGCATTCCAATACTCCTTTACTCCAACATTTGGTTCCGGCTATGCCGCGTTAGGTTAACAAACTGAACGCAGGCTCCATCATCTCAACTTCTCCTCGGCTGATTCCGGCATCTTTGGCTATTGTCTTCCAACAGGATACAGTCGAACTGATTTCTTGAATAATCTCTTTGGCTCTCGGCGTTTTGACCCTGAAGAATTCAGCGACCTCCATGGTCAGGCCAAGATCCAGCCGGTTATCATGTTCGTTGATGTTCAAGCTAAGGCCGGTTAGGGAGCCATGGGGGTCAGGGTTTATGTCATAGGCAGGACTGAGCTTCCAGCCCTTGGGAGTCAGGAGGAACCCATGGTTCCGGAGGTGGTCGTCGGTGTTGCTGATGGCCATGGAGAAGACGATCCTTCGCCACATCTCCTCGAGATCATACTTGGGCTGGGCACTGTGGTTCGTAATCCACTCACACAGTTCCAGGTAACTGGTGCCATCCATATGGTCATCCCCGTCCGAATGTCCCAAGAGGGTCATGGCGGATGCGAAGTGGATTCGTTGAAGATCCGTTTTCCCTGCCCTGCGGTCAAATCTCTTCACCATGAAGGTGTGGTTCCCTGACCCGACTCGGAGCAATTCCGCTGGTGGCAGCTCCAAGCCAGCCATATTCCCCAGTTTCCACGTGACCCACTCCCAGGCCCCCATGTCCCTATTGTCCGCACGGCCGGGGAATTTGGCAATCCACAAGCTCCCATCAGGATACTCCACCCCCGCTTTGGGGCGTGCCCCGCCCAGGGATGACCCAGGTACAACCAGTAAGTTTAACCAACCGGCATTTTCTAATGCAGTGGAATCCGGATCCTGGATCTGCCAACTGGCTTCTTCTAACTCCCGTAGTGAAGTGGAGGGAGGGGCAGCGTGTCTGGATTGGTTGTCCAAGAACGGCCCAACTGGATCTGTACGGAACCGGATCCCGCCCAGGCGTTGGCCATCATGGACACCCAGAAGGTAGTCCGACTCCAGCAACCTTACCTTCTGCCTCCCTTCCTTTGCTGCCAAAACCGCTTCCCTCCGATCCATAAGTATCCGCCCCCAACGGTCGGGGGAAGAGTCGAGGAATAGCCCGAAGTTGGGTTTCCCAGCATCGGGATACTGCGGCCCTTGGTAGAGTCCTAGTCCAGGATCCAAAGCCATGCACTCCTTCCTCCCCAGCCAGCCCGGCTCATAATTGAATGAGAAAATCTCCTTTCCCCGGTTCTTGATTGCGAGCAATGTCCCCATCAAAACCGGAGCATCCCGGAGTCCTTCCCAATCCGCATAAACCCATATTTTCCTGTCCATGGTTGCCGTCCTACTTCCCGCTCAATAGTTTCGCATCGGCCAGCTTCCTCCCCAACACATCATCCTCCGCCACCCGGCCAAGATCGTTTTCCAGACCCAGTACTGCCAGGACACGCAATAAATTTCCCACGGTTACTCCTGGTGAACCTTTCTCCAGCATATATAGGGTGGAACGCCCGATATCCGCCCGCTCGGAGACCTGAGTTGTCGTCAACCCACGCCTCTTCCGTGCCAGACGGATATTATCACCAAGCCCGGTAAGTAGTCTTTTCTGTTTCGGGAGTAAAACGGATGCCTTCTTTGCCATATTGTTCGATTAACAAGACATATAATTAGATAACAAGTGCTTTATCAATCAAAATCTAGTGAACACCCACTGACACCACATCGAAAAAGGTTTGAGCACTTGTTGGAGTTCACGATTTATCGGGTAGGTAAAGGCAACCACACGCTGAAGCGTGAACTCCAACGAGATTCATATTTCCGA
>CAYSOI010000769.1:0-2036 GCA_964432425.1 uncultured Opitutales bacterium
TCATCGAGAGCGTCGATTTCCTTTATGACTTCTGCTGCATTCATGGTGAGGATTCTGAGGATGTAAGGGAATTAGACAATTTACTTTTTACGGAGGAAATGGCTTTGGGCGATCTCGTGAAGAATGGAGCGGAGACCGTAGCCGGAGTCTTTGGTTTTGGATAGGATTTTGTCGACTTCCCTGCGATCAGCAAAGCTGACGGGAGCACCTGTGGCGTAGAGTACGAGGCGATTGACGAGATTGCGGGCCAGGGCTTCTTCATCACGGAGGAGAAGTTGTTTCATTTCCATGATGTTGGTGAATTTCTCTCCAGTGGGAAGTTGTCCGGTGGAGTCGACTGGAAGTCCGAGGCGAACGTTGTTGTAAAGGTGTTTCCAGTGATGGGGTAAGGCTCCGATAAAATGTGCGTCAATGGGATCATCGCCTTTGCGGTCAGTCGGATCATCCACCTTTTCTCCTGGAAACCGGTACTGTTCCCGCCAACGACCAATGACGTCGAAGCTTTCGAGGGCAAAACCGGGCGGATCTATGTGCTGGTGGCAGGAAGCACAGGCAGGTTCGTTGCGGTGTTTGTCGAGTTGTTCACGGATGGTTGTGGTTCCGCGGATATCTGGGTCAACTGCGGGAATGTTGGGAGGCGGTGGTTGGGGAGTGCGTCCAAGAATGCGATCCAGAACAAAGGTTCCTCGAAGCACAGGCGAGGTGGTGGTTCCATTGGCAGTAACTTTCAGGATGGAGGCCTGAGTAAGAAAACCTCCCCGAGGACTTCCGGAGGGTTTGGGAACTCTTCGAATCTGTGCCCCGACGACATCGGGAACTTCATAGAGTTCGGCCAGCCGTTGGTTGATCATCAGGAAATCGGAATCAATAATGTGCCTTGCCCCGAGATTCTGATCGATCATCTCTCGAAAATAGGCTCGGGTTTCTGCAACCATTGCATCCCGCAGATCATTGCGAAATTCTGGATAGAGTTTGCGATCAGGACTGGTAAAGTTGATGTCCCGAAGGTCGAGCCACTGGGCCAGAAAGTCGTTTACAAAGCGGTCAGAACGGGAATCCGCCAGCAAGCGGTCGACTTGCTCCTTCATGAATTTGCCATGAATTCGGTTCTTTTCTGCGGCTTCGGTGAGTTCGTCGTCGGGAGCAGAGTTCCAGAGGAAATAGGAGAGACGAGTTGCCACAGCATGGCGTGGTAGTGCCATTGGGTCATTAGGCGTTACTTGCCCAGGGTTTTCCTGAAGAAAAAGAAAGTCCGGGGCACACATGGCCACTCGATAGGCGGCCCGCATGGCATCTTCAAAGAATGCCCCCTGCAGGATGTGTTTCCGGGCAATGTCTGCATAAAAGTTGACTTCTTCCTCTTCCACAGGTCGCCGAAACAATCGGGGTAGAAAGTCTGCAAGAAGCATGTGAGCATCATCCAAAGGCCTGGCTGCGGCCGCCGTCCAGATGGGTTGCCATTTTTTGAACTCATCGCCATCGGTATGATTGGGACGCGAGCCTGGTTTTCGAATGACCTTGGGTGGTTGACGAGGATACACTCCATCTCGGACATACGGCAGCTTCGTCAATGGCAAATTCCCAAAGAGTCGCTGGTGGCTTTTCGGCGGCCATTCCTCATGAAGCGGACCTTCAATGTCTACATAATCGACACAGACACAATGGCCTTCGTAATTGTAGGCCCGATTGTAATTGCTCCATAAATTGGCGGGGTTGAGTTGAAGTCGTTCACCAGCATTCAGCCAAACAGTGACTTCGTGTTCGGTTGGCTGCATGGAGGGAGCGTCCAGGTATGCCAGCAAGCGTCCATCGGCAGAAAGGCAAAGAGACTGATGACGTCCCCCGGGCTCCATCTCCCCGACCTTGTGAAAGTAGCTCCAGACTCGGGTCTTTAGTTTGTAGAATCCTGAGTGAAACGGCGAAAAGTTCTCCACTTCCGCATTCCAGGATGGCCGGACATGGGTTAGCAAGGCAAGGGTGTCCATCGTTTCGAGGAACTTCTGTTTATCCCTGAGTCCCATTGCCTTCTTTCCTGA
>CAYSOI010000770.1:0-2024 GCA_964432425.1 uncultured Opitutales bacterium
GATGATACCGACACCCATCATGGCGGTTACCTGGCCCGGACTCCACAGGGGCATGTCATCTATTGCGAAGGCCTCTTTCATCGTGGGCAGTTTGAAACTCCGCATGGACCTGTCCGAACAAAAGATGCCGCCGCCCTTTACCTCGATCCAGCCACTCGGGAGCTCAGCATCGAACGCCAAACCACGCATCCCAATCCCTGGAAAATCTCCTACAACCAATGGGGCGAATCCATCCAGATGTTTGGTGGCGGTCAGATCATTGATTGCGACTTCTACAACGTCTGGACACCAACAGGCACATCCAGCTCCGGCGGCATGGGCATGCCTTTCCGGGACGACAAAGGGTGCACCCTCGCCTTTGTTTCCAGTCCGCACTTTCCGGACGAATGGCAAGGTGGTTTGGTGACCGGACATTTGCTGGGCAAAAACTATGTCTTGTACACCCCGCTCGAACTCCAGGGAGGCACTTACATGAAAGGCGACAAATCGAAGGTCCTCCTCTCCTCCACCAACAAATCCTTTCGGCCCACAGACCTGGAGTTTGGACTCGATGGAGCCCTCTATGTCTCCGACTTTTACTACCCGATCATTGGCCATGCCCAACATTCCATCCGCGACCCCAATCGGGATTATGCTAACGGCCGTATCTGGCGTCTGACTCGTAAGGAAACACCTTTGGCGAAACCTCCGGTGATTGAAAATGCCTCGCTGGAGAAATTGCTGACCCTTCTGACTCATCCGCAGGTGCAGGTTCGAGAGTTGGCTCGACTGGAAATGGAGAAACTGCCTGCCGACAAGGTTGTGGCCAAAGCCAAATCCCTCATCACCTCAGCCAAGAAAGATGAAGAGCTGGGGCTGGAGTTGTTGTGGTTGTTCGAACGGGCCAAGGACTTTTCGGAAACTGGCCTGATCCGCCACCTGGCGAAATCCAAAAATGTCAATGTCCGCAGAGCTGCCGCCCGTTCTCTTCGATGGTGGGCCACGGCACTGGGAGGTGAAGCCCGAGACATGGCCAAGACCTTCTGGGACAGCGAAGATGACCGCACTCGTATCGCTATCCTTTCTGTCGCCAGTCATTTGCAACGCACAGATCCGACCTGGAGAGATTTTATTGATAATGCCGATGTGGATTCAGGGAGTCCGGTCGGCAGAGTTGCCAAGCTGGCAGGCATGTACAAAATGCCTTCGCTCAACCGGGAGTTCCCTCTCCTCAATGTTGCCCCGGAAGCCAACCTGGCCGGATGGCTCCAGAATGCCTCACGAAGTGGAGGTTCTCTGATTGTGAAAAGTGACAAAGCCCAAAACCTGGTGCTGGGATTCCGAGGCAATGCCTTCATCAATCTCGACCTCAACTACATTCCCCTCCATCGGGCCACCGGCAGTCAGCATACCCGTAATGGACAGATCAATATCACCCTGGCAAAAGGCCCCAACAAGATCACTCACTTTACAAACGCAGGTGGCAAGTCCAGGGGTGGAAACGCCAACCTCTATCTCGCCAACCTTGTTGGGGCCCGGCCCGAAGGCCTGACCTTTGCCAAAGATGACGAGGAACACCTTGCCTGGATGAAAGCCTATGACGAAGCCAATGCCATCGTCACCGAAGACAAGATTCGCCTCAAAGCCGTGCCAGCCAAGATGGCCTTCAATGCCACAGAAATTCAAGTCAAAGCGGGTCACAAATATGAGTTCATTTTTGAAAACCCGGACCACATGCTCCACAACCTCGTCATCACCCAACCCGGCCAAGCCTTCAAGGTCGGCGAAATGGTCGATGCCATGACCGCTCAACCCGATGCCATGGCCAAGCACTTTGTCCCGGACACCGACCTCATCCTCTTCTCCACACCGCAAATCCCCTACGGCGGAAAGTTCAACCAAAAATTCACCACTCCGGAGAAGCCCGGTCGCTATCCCTTCCTCTGCACTTTCCCTGGTCACTGGAGACTGATGCGAGGCGTCATGATCGTCGGAAAGGAGTCCCCCAAACCTGTTTACAAACCTACTCCCAGAAAGACTTCCGC
>CAYSOI010000771.1:0-2018 GCA_964432425.1 uncultured Opitutales bacterium
CAATAATGACACCGATCATTATGCTACTGGCATCCAATAAACTAATATTTGGGGATGGGCGACAATGGGAAGAGCTTTTCGAATCAGAATCCTGGAATGACGACATAATATCCTTGGGAGTGGCAGGAGAAGCAGGACACTCTACAAATCCCTACTTGTCTAGCCTATGTGAATTTTCTACGGCCAAATTAGGCCGGCACGGATCTGCCCATTCCACTTTCTGTCGACAAGCTTGACACTACCTGCTTTAGCTGGTCGACCATTGACTTAAATCTAGTAAAAAACAACCCATGGATCACCCTTATCTTAATTCTGACTTTGAAATCCGCTGGTCTCAGCTTCGCCCCGAAGCCATTGAGGCAGATATTCAAAAAGCTCTGGATGACGCCCAACAGCGCATTGATACATTGGCCAACTCAGGGACGGAAGACCGATCCTTTGAGAATACACTCTTGGCATTGGAAGATAGCACAGAAGCATTAGGCCGAGCCTGGGGATTGGTCACACACCTTGATTCCGTCTGCAATTCCGACGCTCTACGTGCCGCATACAATGCAATGCTCCCAAAGATATCCGAATTTCATGCAAAGATCCCCTTAAATGAGGGCCTTTGGAAAGTATTGAAAGCCTATGAGCAAACGGAGGAAGCCGGCCAACTCACTGGAGCCAGGAAACGCTTCCTTGACGAAACTCTGGCAGACTTTCGGGAACACGGGGCCGACTTGCCTCCAGAAAAGAAACAACGCCTGCAAAAGTTGGAAACAGAACTCTCTCAGATCACCCAAAAGTTTGGAGAGAATGTTCTCGATGCAACCAATGACTGGGAACTCGTGATTACCGATAGCGAACGCTTAGCAGGTCTTCCCGAAACCTCGCGGACTGCAGCCTACGAAGATGCTCTGGCCAAAGAAAAGGGGACTCCGGAACAACCTGCCTGGCGTTTCACCCTGCACATGCCTTCCCTTCAGCCAGCCCTGCAATACCTCGACGATGCTGAATTAAGAAAACAAATCTGGGAAGCCTCCGCAGCAGTTGGTTACCAGGAACCCTATGAAAACACAGAGCTAATTCGTAAATCCCTTCAACTTCGACACGAAAAGGCTCAAATCTTTGGGAAAGAGGACTTTTCCGATCATATTTTGCAACGTCGCATGGCCAAAAACGGTAAGACCGCCGATGACTTTGTCACAGATTTGCATGATCGCATCTACAAGGTTTTCTGCCAGGAAATCGAAGACCTCCAGAATTACAAAGCCCGAAAAACCAATACTGAACCAGAACTACTGGCTCCATGGGATATCGCCTACTGGTCCGAAAAACAGCGTAAAGAGCTGTATGACTTTGATGAAGAGATTCTACGGCCCTATTTCCCCATCAATAATGTCATCAACGGAATGTTTGAACTGACACAAAAAGTCTTTGACATTCAGATCAAGCAACGCCCTTCCACATTTATCGAAGCTGGAGACGCAGAATCCGAGGCACCCTTACCCAAAGACACCGTGGAAGTATGGCACCCCGAAGTGCAATACTATGATATGTTCGATGCATCCACCGGACGAAAAATGGGCAGCTTCTTTGCAGACTGGCATCCACGGGAGCCCAAACGCGGAGGAGCATGGATGAACTTCCTTCGTACAGGTGAAATCGGAGACAATGGTGTTCTGACGCCACACCTTGGCTTGATCTGCGGAAACCTGACCCCTTCCACCCAAAAGAAACCCGCTCTTCTGACCCATCGCGAAGTGGAGACGGTATTTCATGAATTCGGCCACTTGCTTCACCACCTCTGCGGGGAAGTTGAGATCAAGAGCCTCAATGGAGTGGAAGTGGCATGGGACTTTGTGGAACTGCCTTCCCAGATTATGGAAAACTGGTGCTGGGAACGAGACAGCCTCGATCTATTTGCAAGACACTATGAAACGGGAGCCCCCATTCCCGAAGACTTGTTTGAGAAGATGCTGCGATCCCGGAATTACCAATCAGGAATGTTCAATATGAGACAATTGGCCTTCGGC
>CAYSOI010000772.1:0-2004 GCA_964432425.1 uncultured Opitutales bacterium
TCCAAGCCAACATTCCTTTGCCTTTCATTCCTCTGCCTTGCTTGTAGGACGGTCCTTCAGGCCGTCCATCTTTCTTAAGCTTGATCTTGATCAGGCCATACAACTTAGTCCCAGACTTCCATGGATTTCCTATAAGGTCTGACCGCATCTGTTAATTGATTTACCAAAACTCTATGAAAAACCGTCTCTCCATCCTTCCACTGGCCGCATTCTGCATGCTGGTGTTCAGTTCCTTGGCTCAACAGGCTGTGGCTTCGCTGCAACTTGCCAAAACCTTTGGGGACCACATGGTGCTTCAGCATGGGGTGAAGAACACGGTTTGGGGAACAGCGGATCCGGGTACGCAGGTTTCCATAAGCTTCGCCGGGCAAACTGTGAAAAGTAAAGCCAACGAAAAAGGTGAATGGAAGGTCGAACTCAAGCCCTTGAATACGAACAAAAAGGGGCAAGTCATGAAAGTTTCGGCGGGCGATGAGAGTGTCTCAGTCGAAGACATCCTGGTCGGGGAAGTCTGGATGTGTTCCGGGCAGTCGAACATGGGTTGGACCTTGAACAAGTCCAATGATTGGGAAGCGGAAGCGGCCAAGGCGAACTTTCCCCTGCTGCGTCTTTTTACAACTCCTCCCCATACCGCTACCACCGTGCAACGGGATTTGAAGAAAGGGGAGTGGCGACTTTGCACACCCGAAACGGCTCCTTCTTTTTCAGCGGTTGGTTACTACTTTGGCAAAGAGTTGGTCACCACTTTGGATACACCGATCGGGATGGTGAATACAGCTTGGGGCGGGAAACCTTCGGAGGCATTTACCAGCTTGGAAAAACTCGATGCGACACCTTCCGCCAAACGTTTGATGGAAGAATGGCGAGCCAAACAAGCCAACTATGGTCCTGAGGGAGCATGGACTGCTTACCAAAAACGGTTGGCCGAATACGAAGCCAAGAAAGCGGCATTCATCGAAGCTCGTAAAAACAAGAAGGAAGCCAAGCATCCAGGAAGACCACCTGCCGCTCCAATGGAACCCATGGCCATGCCCAATGCTCCGGCCGCCATTTATCACCAGATGATTGCTCCATGGACTCAGTTTTCGATCAAGGGTGCGATCTGGTATCAGGGTGAATCCAATCGCAATCGGGCCAAGCAATACGAAACCATTTTTCCAGCCATGATCGAGGACTGGCGGGACAAGTGGGACAATGATTCGATGCCTTTCTACTTTGTGCAATTGGCCAACTTTCTGCAACCGACTGATGCTCCAGGTATGGCTTCTTCCTGGGCGGAGTTGCAGAATGCTCAGACCTTGACCATGGACAAGCTGGATAACACCGGAATGGCCATCATCAATGATATCGGTGCCGCGGACGACATTCACCCCCGCAACAAGAAGGACGTTGGCAAACGTCTGGCTCTCTGGGCTTTGAACAAAGACTACGGTAAGGAGGTCGGTCCGATCTCCGGCCCGGTGATGAAGAGTTCGAAGGTGGAAGGTGCTGCCATTCGGGTGGAGTTCGATTATGTCGGCAAAGGTTTGCAATCCCGTGACGGCGGTAAGCTGAAACGTTTTGAAATCGCCGGAGAAGACCAGCAATGGGTTTGGGCGGATGCGAAGATTGTGGACGGAGGCAAAAGTGTCCTGCTTTCGAGCCAGAAAGTGTCGAAGCCAGTTGCCGCAAGATATGCCTGGGCCGCCAATCCGGTTGGAGCCAATCTGGTCAACTCCGCCGGGTTGCCCGCGTCCCTTTTCCGTACCGATGACTGGCCACTGGCTTCCGAAAGTTACGAAACTCTCGGCGATGGTGCTGCCCCGACGGCGGCCAACCTCATTCGGAATAATGCACGGATGGAGAAGGCCGGATTCAATGTGCTTTTCAACGGGTACAATTTGGACGGCTGGAAGAATCCCTACACTTGGGGAGATGTCCGGGTGAAGAACGGCGAGATCCATTTGGAGGCGAACAAGAAATTCTTCCTCGTAACTGAAAAGACTTTCAGCGACTTCATGCTGA
>CAYSOI010000773.1:0-2004 GCA_964432425.1 uncultured Opitutales bacterium
GCATCAAGGATGAGGCTTTGCTCATACAGTGCATGGATGCCTTGGATTAATCTAGGCCTCAACCCTCGGCGTTGAGGAACCAGCAAGTGTCACATTTTTGCTCAGAAGATTTTGCATCTTTGGCAACTGGATCATTTTTGGGAATCATGAAGCCTGCGGTATAAATCGCAGGTTCCAATGATTTCTTCGTGGGGGCCGTCCGCAATGATGTGGCCTTCATTGAAAACCAGTATTCGAGTGGCGAGGGAAATGGTGCTGAAACGGTGGGCGATGATGAAGACGGTTTTGTTTTGTATCAGGTATTCCAAGGCCTTCTGGATGGCACTCTCACTTTCCGCATCCAGTGCGGAAGTGGCTTCATCCAGAATTAGGATGGGGGCATTGCGAAGGAGGGCTCTGGCAATGGCGATCCGTTGAATCTGACCTCCAGAGAGGCGGTTTCCTTTTTCACCTATCTGGGTATCAAATCCTTCGGGTAGCTCTTCGATAAAGTCTTTGGCACAGGCCAATACGGAGGCTTCTTCCGGCGTAAGATTGGTGGCTGACGATTTACCCAGCAGTATATTGTTGCGGACGCTATCGTTGAAGAGGATTGGGTTTTGTGGAACGTAGGCGATCTGGCTCCTTAAGTCGGCTTGCGTCACATTGCGGATGTCTGTGCCGTCCACCAACAGATGCCCGTCGGATGGATCAAAAAAGCGGAGGATGAGGTTGGCGAAGGTCGTTTTGCCCGCACCACTTGGGCCGACCAACGCGACAATTTCCCCAGGTTTGACGGTCAGATTGATGTTATTGAGAGCGGCCTGCTTCGGTTCATAGCTGAAGCTAATTTTGCGGAATTCGACCTTGCCATCCACTTTGTCGAAGGGGACAGGAGTGGCAGGGTCTTCGATTTCCAAAGGATAGTTGAGGATTTCTTCAATACGGTCCATGGAGGCAAGTGCCTGCTTGGTCCGGGTATGAACACTGCCTAGTTTCTTGATGGGTTCATAGGACAGATAGAGAGCCATGATGGCAGGCATAAGATCTTCCAGGCTGAGACCTTTCATGGATGCATAAAGTACTGCAGCGGCAATGCCAAATGAAGTGATGATTTCTACGGTTGGATTGATCAGGTAGTGGTATTTGATCACTTTCATCCGTGAGGCAAAAATTTCCCGGATGGTGGTTCGGAAGTTTTGCTTTTCGGGCTCTTGCAGGTTAAAGACACGAATTTCCCGGTTGGCAGAAAGATTCTCAGCCAAAGCTCTGGACAGGTCACCGGTTTTTTCCTGCATCAATTTTGCCCGTTTTTGAATCTTTTTTCCAAAGTGCCGGATGGGGAGTACACAAATTGGAATAAGAAGCAGGCAGCCCAGCACATAGGCTAAGTCAGGTTTGGTTATGGCTTGAGAAACCAGCAGTAGGATTGCAAAAAACAATGTTGTGGGTTGCTTGATGAGATCATTGGAAACGGTTGTGACATTTTCCTGAAGGATTTGTGCATCGGAAACCGAGCGGCTCAGCAGTTCACCCTGTGGATATTTTTGAAAGAAACGATGGGGTAGTGCCTGAAAGTGGTCAAAGAGTTGAGTCCTGATCTTTTCCAGAACATAGGCTCCGCAATAGTTGATAAAATACGTGTTCAGGTAGCCAGTAATGCCTCGGGCAATAAAGGAGATCGGCACCAGGGAGACGACCCAGATTCTTGTCATCAGGTCAATCTCTTCCTTTCCGAAGATAAACGGAAACACCTTTTCCGCCATAAAGGGGAGGCCGAAACCTGTGGCGACTCCATAGCCCACTCCGGCTAAAACCGCCAGGGCGAAGAGATGTTTGACCTCCTTGAGAATCGCAAAATATGGATAGAAACGTTTCAAAGTTTATTATCAGTTTGACCTAGGATTTAAAACCTAGGTCAAAGAGCAAGTGTTGGATTTGATTAGGTCCAAACTACTGACTCAGGTCTTCAAAAGCCTCTTCAATCGCAGAAACGATGTCCTGTTTTTTGACGGGTTTCTGGAC
>CAYSOI010000774.1:0-1977 GCA_964432425.1 uncultured Opitutales bacterium
GATCGGACCGATCATTTCTCTTTCTCGGTCAACCGCCTGGGGACAAACTGCCGGAGCTTCGGCATGGCGGTGGATTTGACCAATTGCAGAGCTTTGGCGGAGTTGCCCTTCACGGCGGGTTCAATGCCGTACCAGAGCAGGAGGGGGAGAACAGGATCTTCGGCGAACTCTTTTCGGGCCGCCAATGGAATGGCAACTTCCCAGCGATCCTTCTCATCCATCATGCGGAGGCTGGAGGCCAAGTACAGTTGCACCAGGCCGGAGGGATCGGTTTTGGCCAGCTTGGCGAAGGCTTTTCTGGCTTGTTTGGAGGGAGCTTCGGTATCGCCAAGAAGACGAATGGCCCACACCCGGATGTGTTCGTTTTCATGGTCGAGAAGTTTGAGGAGGTCTGCTTCGTCCATGCCCATCAGGTTGATGGTCCAGAGCGCTCGGAGCTTGGTTCTGACATCGGAATGTTGGTCAAACATTTGCCAGAGAGCTGCCTTGGTCGTCTGCAAAGTCATTTTGCAGGAATCGGCGGCACGTTCGTGAAGAAGCTGACGGGCTTTTCGGGCATACCAATTGTTGTCGTCGAGTTGCAGGTCTGCTAAAGTTTCGAGGGGCAATTCATCCAGGTTTCCGTAACGGGGTTTCGGGGATTCTCCATGGAAAATACGGTAAATGCGGCCTGACGTGCGGTGGACTCCGTCATTTTCATGGCATTCGCCGATGTCGGACCAATCGAGCAGATAGACAGCTCCGTCCGGGCCGGTACTCAATTCAATGCCTCGGAAGTAAGGGTCGGGAACCGAAAACATGTCGGGCTCATGTTTGGCTGTGTAGCCAGCACCTTTGCGTTCCAGACGCTCCACATTGATCCGGCGACCATGGAGGTTGGCGGTATAGACTTTGCCGCGATACTCTTCCGGCCAGTTGTCCCCATTGTAGATCAACATTCCGCAGTGTGCATGACCGCCACCAGCTTTATCCGTGCTTCCCGACATCCCTTTTCTTTTCAGGTCCGCCCAATGTTCTTTGCCTTTGTCAAAGTGGTAATGGTCAGCCGTTTGCTGGAGCAGTTCGTAGAGGTAAGGATTGAAATGCTGGCCGAACATTCTTTCATAAAAGGAATTGGGAATGGCATGCCAGAGGTGGCCGATGACGGTGTTGATGAAGAAGAGTTGGCCGTGTTCATCCCAGTCGTGTCCCCAGGAGTTGGTGGTGCCTTCCGTGACGACATCGAAGATTTTCAACTGCGGATGATATCGCCAGGTTGAGCAACGGATGGCCCGACGGTCTTCCTGCGGGGTTCCGGGTTTGCCAACATAAGAAGTCGTGGTAATGCCATGCCGCCCGTAGAGCCAACCATCTGGCCCCCATTTGAGACCATTGACAATGTTATGACCAATGGGGTTGCCTTCAAAACCGTCGAGCAGGATCTCCGGTTCGCCATCCGGTACATCATCGCCATTCCGGTCTGGAATAAAGATCAGATTGGGAGCACAAGTCGCCCACACGCCACCAAAGCCAATCTCAATGCTGGTCAAACGCTGGCCCTTATCCCAAAACACTTTGCGTTCATCAAATTCACCATCCTGATCCGTGTCTTCGAAGATCACGATCCTGTCCCGCAGCTCCAGATCATACTTCACACCCCGCATCGCATACGTATAACACTCCGCCACCCAAAGTCGCCCCTTCGCATCCCACGCCATCGCAATCGGTTGCTGCACATCGGGCTCGGATGCAAAGAGCTGAATGCTGAACCCCTTCGGCATCTTGATCGAATCGGTGATCTCACACGGGCAGGGGAGCTCAACGGTTTCCTTCTGCGTATTGTGAGGCTTCGGGAAGTCCGATTTTTCAGCTTGGAGTGCTAGACAAATGGAGAAAATGAATGTGGAGATGAGAAGGATACGAGAGTGTGGCATGATAAATGATTTCAGAGTAACCAAAAGTGAACCGATCCATGAGTCAATCCCATGACTCGAAGGA
>CAYSOI010000775.1:0-1964 GCA_964432425.1 uncultured Opitutales bacterium
ACCAAACTGTGCCTGGCTGTGCTCATGGGAGCATGGGTTTCGGCGAATAGGACTTCGTTGCAGGCGGAGGAGTCGAGCCAACAGACTCTGGAAGCGGTGCAGGCTTATGAAAAGCACATCTACCCTTTGCTGGAGAAGTATTGTCATGATTGCCATGGGGAGGATGTCCAGAAGAATGACCTGCGAATGGATACGTTGGATCCGAACCTGGTGAAGGGGCAGGATGGGGCGGTTTGGCGTTCGATTCTGGATGCGTTGGATCGTGGGGATATGCCGCCGGAGAAGAAAGCTCAGCCGACAGAGAAGGAACATGGGATGCTCACCACCTGGCTGTCTGGTGAACTCAAACGTGCGGCCCAGATCCGGCAATCAACCAGCGGCCATGTCACGCTTCGCAGGTTGACCAACTACGAGTATCAGAACACAATGCGGGATCTGCTCGGCATTGATTTGGATTACACAGAAGATCTTCCGCCGGACACCATCGGGCGGGATGGTTTTAAAAACAACGGGGTCTTTCTGGAGATGTCGGCCCAGCAATTGAAGGCTTACAACGATGCTGCGAAGAAGGGACTTTCGGCAGCGATTTTTCAGGGAGACCCAATCAAACCTGTCCATGACAAGATCACAAAATCGGTGACCAAGATCCGGTTCGATCGGATGAAGCCTGCTCAGTACGTTGAAGCTTTTGGAGCGACTCCGGTCGGAAAGAGTCACACGATGGTGCTGGTTTGCATGGAGACATTGCCGCTCAGGGGAACCTTTCGAGTGAGAGTGAAGGCCAGCATGTTGCCCGGCGACCCTGAGTATTCGCCACCCAGAATGCAGGTGCACATTGGGCACAAGACGGGAGCCTTAGTTGAACCCAAAAGGCTTTTGGCGGAAGCGGATGTGACTGCGTTGAGCAGTGAACCGCAAGACTTTGTTTTCACCGGCAGACTGGAAGATTTCCCTCTCCACAATACCGATCCAGGTTCCAAGAAGTTTCCGGGACTGCGGCTGATGGTGACCGACCAACACTCCGAAATCCCAACGGTTGCTAAACCGAAGAAAGGCAAAAAGAAACCCAAGAAAGACGAAGAAGTTAAAAAGGTGGAAACGCTGGAGGAGCTTTATAAGAAACACAAACGGCCGGTATTGCTGGTCCATTCATTGGAATTTGAATCGCCGATCGACAAAACCTGGCCACCCGAAAGTCATACGCGACTCCTCCCCCCGAAAGCTTCCGATCAATCCGATGAAGCTTATCTGCAGAGTGTGATCGAGAACTTCATTTCAAGAGCGTATCGCCGACCAGCCGAGAAGGTGGAGGTGACCTGGGCAGTGAACTACTTCGAAAGAGTTCGGCCGACCTTGGATACGTTTGAGGACGCCATCATCGAGGTCTTTGCCCTCGTGTTGACCTCCGCCAAGTTCCTCTATCTGCCGGAATACCAAGTCGGTGAAGGTGAAGGAAAAAATGTACCGCTTACCCAGCACGAATTGGCCAATCGTCTCTCCTATTTCCTCTGGGGAACCATGCCGGATCAGGAATTGCAGGACCTGGCCCAACAGGGAAAGTTGGCCAACAATGGGACCCTCGAAAAACAGGTAGCCCGGATGCTGGCGGATGATCGTTCCTGGGAGTTTGTGGAAGGGTTTGCAGGACAATGGTTGATGCTGGATAAAATGGATGGAGTCGCCATCAACCCGGACGTTTTCAAGAAATTTGATCTCACCTTGAAGGAAGACATGCGGAAGGAGTCGTTGGCCTACTTTGCCGAGATCCTTTACAAGAAAGAGAGCTGCCTGAAGTTCATCGATTCGGACTTCGTCATGGTCAACGATCGGATGGCAGAATTCTATGGACTGGAAAAGCCAAAATCCGGTGAGTTCCAACGTGTCTCCATTCCAGCGACTTCGCCCAGAAGCGGCGGTGTTCTGACGCAAGCCAGTTTCCTGCTGGGGAATTCCACAGGTGCCAA
>CAYSOI010000776.1:0-1962 GCA_964432425.1 uncultured Opitutales bacterium
CAGGGAAAATTCAAGGCTACTTGAGTCATTGCTGGAATCAGGTGTTCTGAACCTGATGGAGTGCGATAGGCACTGCACCAACCCTCTATATAATCAACGCAATCTCCAATAAGGCTATTTGCAAGGTTTGGAGTAAATCGATCATTGATCCCAACCTATGAGACGCTAGTGGAGGCGAGATTTGACCATTGCATAGAGTTCGATTATGTTCAAAAAGCACACCCGCTCATTCGAAAAACATATCACATTCCCTCCAGTAGAACCCATGAAGCCAGTCTTTCTGTTTACTCTGTTTGTGTCTCCATTTATCGGATTCTCCAGTCCCGTGATGAGAGACATAAAATTCACATTTTCTGAGGAGTTTACCATCCAACACCTATCGGCCAATCCTGAGCTAAAGGTGACATTGTCGGAGGACAAGATACCAGAGAATATAGGAGATGGAACCTTGGTGGGGGTATTTCAAATTCACGACACCAGACCAGACGCATCTTCCACTGCGCCAAATGAATATGATTTCTACCTCCCATATTCTATTAGCGGCACTCGGAATGATAACTCTAGATTTGAAATCAAAAAGTTTCCCAGTGGGTTCTCTGGGGTGATCACAAAAAGATCTTATCCGTATTCTCATTCCACCTGGAAGGAGGACTCGGAGGTAAACCTAGTGGTGGGGATTAAGCGTAAGAAGGACGTCAAATTCGCGAGGAAATTTAAGATTCAGGTTCAAAAACCTGTATACATGAAGTTGGACCCCAAACCCATTTCCATTCCCGAAGATCTCGCAGTGGGAAGTACGGTTGCCCGGTTTGTAATGGAACCGCCAGATGCGAAACCTGTACTTGTTGGTTTTCACGTCGTGGCCCCGATGCCTCAAGGGGATGGCCCCAATCGCACATCCAACTTGTTCATTCGTAACAATGGTGAACTATGGGGTGTGGGAGAGAATTCATTTGGCCAATTAGGGACAGGTAAATCTGGCGGGCAACCAGGCCAATTTGATCCCGGCATTGATCTACGAACTCCGACCAAAATAATTGAGAGTGGAGTTCGTAAGATTTGGGCAAGACGGTCTTACAGTGTTTATATCGGCAAAGGTGGCTCCCTTTGGTTGATGGGGGCTTTTTTCCAAAAGATGATGATCCCTGAAGATCAAAAGAATCGGCTTCCCAAGTACCAATACAAGAAAGAGGTTCCTCAAATTCGTGCAACCCCTGTGAAGTTGATGAATTCAGGAGTTAAGAATGTTTTGATCAACTATCGTGGGCTTTTTATCGAGAAAGACGATGGTTCCTTTTGGTGGCAAAAGCCCTTGATGAATAATGATGGGAAAATCCCTGCCCCGGAAGTGATCTTTAAATCTGGGGTGTCAACTGTTCATGCCGAAGAAGGTAGTGCCTTTGTCTATTTGGAAGGAAATGAAATTCGAAGAGTTTACCCGAAGTATGATTCTCAAACCAAGGGCTCACACATCCTGGTTGAACCGATCGATAATCCAGAGGTCTGGTTGGCTAAACTTCGCTTGGGTCGTATGTATTGTGGAAACACGTTCTACCCCAAACACATGTACTCGATCCAAAGTGATGGGAGTTTGATTCAACACAAGGATGCCACCCAATGGTCAAAGTGGAGTGAATCTCCTACAGCGATCTTACCGAACTCCAACCGTCCTAAAGATACACACAACCATTATTTCCGAATTGATGGAGACCGATTGATTCTGACGGCTCCATTGAATTTTGAGAACCTCCCAATGATCCGCCTCTGCCTGAAGGTGATTCACCCTGAACGCGGCAGCGTCGAGAGGTTGGTGCAGTTTCGAGTCAACGATGTACCAGAAGCACCAGCCCGTATTCGACTCGGTAAGAAACCCAGTGCTCAACACATAACTTTCATTGGCCCCAGTGCTAGGCCGGGGACATGGTATTTCAAAGAAGATTCCGCAGGTGGTGAAGAATTGGG
>CAYSOI010000777.1:0-1959 GCA_964432425.1 uncultured Opitutales bacterium
ACGTGACCATTACCGCGGTGGGTAAATTGACACATCATGACTACGAAATCATCACTCCGATGCTGGAGGGAGCCATTGAAGGGGTTAAGCACCCAAAGCTGCGAGTATTGTTTGATGCCACAGAGTTTGAGGGCTGGGAACTACGTGCCGCCTGGGACGACTTCAAACTCGGACTGAAGCACGGAAGAGAATTCGAAAAGATCGCCATTTACGGCAATGAAGGCTGGCAGGAATGGGCTGCCAAGATCGGAACCTGGTTCTTCCCAGGAGACGCCAAATTCTTTGAGACTTATGAAGAAGCCCTCGAATGGCTTCGGGAATAAGTACGCAAACTACTGCTTAAGTTTCTCCAGTAAGCTCAGACCATACTGGCAAAGCATAGTTGCATCACTGCTGGTAGTAGTGCAGGAGGCGGTCGTGAACCAGGAGGAGGAGATCATCTTTTCCGTCTCCATTGAGATCTGTAATTAGACCTTCCCGGGGTTCTGTTTGAGATCTTCTTTCCCCGCGGACGTGGAGGTTTTTCTCAAAGACGCGGAAATGGAGTACACTTTGCCACTCTGAGCCATCGTCGCTGAGTTGGAAAAACTCCAGCAGGTTCTTGGCTGGATCTATGCAGAGAAGGTCGGGGCGACCGTCAGAATTGAAGTCCCCGGTATCGACGGCCTTGTGCTTGATGTCCCTTATGTCGGATTCAAATCGTTGGTGAACTTGAAGTTTTGGGAGATCTTTGGAGGGTTCGAGTGGAATGCGTCGATAGGTGTGTTTGCCAAAGGCAAGGATTTCGGTGGATTTCGGACCTTTGCCGGGAAGGACCTTCAGATGCTGAAGCGGGAATGGGGCGATCTCATGGGAACGCAGATGACGATAGACTCCGTCTTTGGCTTTGGAGAGTACATCCATGCGGCCTTCCGGGACAAAAAAGAGGAGTTCGGGAGTTTCATCACCGGCCACATTCAATGTGAAGGGTGAAAGCACCTCATCTTTGGAGGATCGGGCATTGAATTGATCGACAACTTCCATTTCGTCTCCTGTCATTTTTACAGCTCGGACGTAGCCTGTACCTGCAACCAGCAATTCCTCTTTCTGGTCTCCATCAATATCCGCCATCGAAACCCGATGGGGTGTCAACCCAACCAACAGGCTTTTGCGAACTGCGGAATCCTTGGCCGCTTCTTTTAATCCGCCTTTGCCATCACCCACGAGGATCAACGCAGGATTGCGGGAAGAAAGAACGAGCAGATCCAGATGACCATCGCAGTTGAGGTCACAGGGCAAGAGACCTGCAGGAGTCCTTTTGAATCCATCCAGTTCGATTTCAAGGGTTTCAGAAAACTTGCCCTGCTCGTCCTGAGTGTACCTGCGTAATGTATAATCGTATCGTTCTTTGGAAATAATGAGCAGGTCGTCGTAGGCATCTGAGTCCAGATTAGCACAACTGACCATAACCGGTTCGCCCTCAAGAGATACCGCTTTGGGAAAATGGAACCGTTTGTTCTCAAACGATGAAAGGCCAACCAGTTTCTCCTCACTGCTGAGAATCACCAAGGTTGCCGATTGGTTTGTGCCTTCGGTAGAACGGAAGCGACCCGCAGCCAATTGAGTGATGTCCCCCAGGGATGGAAAGGTTCCCACCGGAGAAAAGTTTCCGTTGGCAAGCCCCCGAAAGAGCTGAACGGAGGGTTCTGCGGAAGTAGCGGCCGCAATATCAGGGCGACCATCGCCAGTAAAATCTTCAAACACAAAGGAGGTCAGGCCTTTATCCGTATCAAAGACGTTGCGGACCATGGGAGAAAGATGCCGGGTCAATTTGGGTGGCTTGACTTTTTTGGAAACTTCGAAGATCGCCACTTGTCGGGAGGCGGCCTCAACCGTCACAAACGTTGGTTGCTGATAACCTTTGGGGCCGCAGGCCAATTTGAGGATTTCTCCACCGGAACGAAAACGATGGGAAAACTC
>CAYSOI010000778.1:0-1958 GCA_964432425.1 uncultured Opitutales bacterium
GGAGCGTTTGAGCATCCAGAAACCGCAGTCGGGGTGGATGTATTTGACGCGTTCTCCGAGAACGGCTTCGGCTTCTTCTAAAGATTTAGCGATCTGGTCAGGGGTTTCCACATGGTTTACTTTGATGTCAACCACTCCGATTCCGAGACCAATTTCTGGACGGATTTCCTTGAGAGCGTCGAGGTCCTCTTTAGGGCGATGAGCCAATTCGAGAACCAGATGATCGCAACGAAGAGAATTGAGGAAATCGATGAGCGGTTTCCATTTTCCAGGCTGAATGGTTTGGCCTCCGTAATTCCCAAAGCAGAAGTGCACGGCTTTGGTACCTTCGTAAGCATCCAGAACACGGTTGATGGCTTCGGCGGCAAGGGGGGCATGTTCGGGGGAACCGGGAATGTTGGCTTCGTCGACCTGCAGGCATGGAGTAGGTAGGCCTCTGACCTGGTCGGCAAGGACATCGGCAATGGCCAGAGTCAAGGCCTCGAAATCGCCATAATGATTGTCCATGAGAGTCCGTGAAAGCATGTAGGGACTGGTCACTGTGAACTTAAAATCACCACCTGCCACTCTGGCCGCACGGCGACAATCTTCGATCAGATTCAGACCACCTTCGTACAAAGCTTCCCGAACGATGGCGGCAGGTTTGGAGCGAAATCCCATTTCCTGCTTCTTGTGAAAAGCATCGGTGTCTGATCGGCTAACGGTTGAATCACATCCACCCATGGGCCGAACGAAGTACTCGATCATGCCGTTGGTGTCAGGGTGGTTGACATCAAAACGGTAAAGTTCGCCGTCGGTAGGCAGTTCGATGCCAACTTGTCGCTGGGTGTCGAAGATCACACGGGTGGCGTCAATGACGGCTTGTTCGGAAGGTAAGGCGGACAACCAGTCTGGGACAGGGTAAGAGCCGACAGTAGTGGTAAGGATACGGGGAGTAGTCATAACATTTAGAAGATATGTGGAATTGGAAGGTGACAAAACTGAAAAAGTTGCATTTCAGGCAATTTTAATCCCAATTGAGTCATGGAAGTACAAGTCCCCATTGAAGTAAACATGCCGAAGCATGGAGTTGCGATTCTGGAAAGCCGGCACCTTGCAGACTTCTTCATGCCATGGAGGAGTGACCCGTTTGCCAAGGTGTTGTACATCTTGGGAGGCAAGGGCAAGTTAATCACCGGGGACGAGGAGATTGCCTTGAAAGAGGAACAGGTTTGCCTAGTGCCTCCGGGTGTTCGGCACAAATTGGAAGATGAACGAGGAAAGCCGATTTGGCTTCTGGGGTTGTGCCTACATCCTGAGAATTCGGCATGGTCGGAGGTGATTCCGAGTTTGTTTGCAAAGCCACAGGTCATTGTGAATTCCGCCATGGTGCAGGAAAGCTTTATTGGGTTGAAGACATTGTTGTTTGAGCAATCGATTGGGAAACCTTGCTGGAGGGAAATGCAGGTGGCCTGGTGTGGAATGTTGCTGGTGAAATTGTTGCGGGAGAAGGATCAGGTCTCCGAGTTGAAGGCGATTGACCAGGTCAGTTTGTATGTAGAGAGAATGGAATCGAGTTTTTATCTGAATGAGAGTCTGGATGAAGTTGCCCAAAGACTGGGAATCGGGCGAAGGCGATTTTCACAGCTGTTTCGAGAAGTGACCGGGGAGGCATGGTTGCAGAGACTTCGGGGGATTCGAATTGCTCATGCTTGTCGGCTGCTGAGCGAGTCCGGGAAGTCAGTGAAGCTCATTGCCTTCGAATGTGGGTTTGAAGGATTGCCGCAATTTTTTCGTACGTTTAAACAATTGAAAGGAGTGACTCCGGGACAGTGGCGGAAGAGTCAGGAGGCGAGTTCGGAGAGTTGGAGTAGTGGATCATGTTCATCCATGGGGTGAGTCTATCCCATTACTCCAATACTCCAGATTTCATTAGGGAGGTTCGCTTGCTTCCCAAATCCCAACAGTTGAATCTAGGC
>CAYSOI010000779.1:0-1955 GCA_964432425.1 uncultured Opitutales bacterium
AACTTCCCTTTTGAACCTTCGTACCGTTTTCCAACTTTGCGATGGGCCGGACTGTCATGAGTCTGCCAGGGAAAATGAATGGCGGAATGGGAAACAAAGAGGAAAAAGGGCTTCTCCTGGTGCTCTTCAATGAAGCGGACGGAGTGCTTGGTGATGAGGGTGGTGTTGTGACCTTTTTCTTTGACTGGCTTCTCATTGTGCCACCAATCCATGCGGCCGTATCGATCAACATGAGAAATGTAATCCGTGGCTCCATGCAGATGCCCAACAAACTCATCAAACCCGTGTCGAGTCGGCCCGTTTTCAGGTTCATAACCAAGATGCCACTTACCCATCATTCCTGTAGTGTAGCCCACTTCCTTTAGCTTTTCGGCTAAGGTCACTGTATCCTGTGAAAGTCCCTTCGCTCCTTCTCCGAATGCACCTTCAATGCCCAGGCGTTGCTGATACAATCCAGTCAGGATGGCTGCCCGAGTTGGGGAACAATTGGGTGCATTGGAATGGAAATCCGTAAACCGTAGACCTTCCTGAGCCATAAGATCCAGAGCGGGTGTGCGGTTGATTCGATTTCCGTAAATTCCAAGGTCTGCATACCCTAGATCATCCGCCAGAATCAGAACAAAGTTGGGGCGATCTGCAAAGGCGGAAGTAAGCAGAAAGAGAAAGCAAAAGTATGGC
Source organism: uncultured Opitutales bacterium (assembly GCA_964432425.1). Lineage (GTDB taxonomy): Bacteria > Verrucomicrobiota > Verrucomicrobiia > Opitutales > JABJCN01 > JAYPDO01. The sequence goes on from CAYSOI010000779.1 coordinate 679, forward strand.
CAGATTTTCATTTCAACAGAGCGTCGACATCGTCGAGAGAAACTCGAAAGATCTCGGTCTGCAACTTGCAGCGGGAGAGGGCGATGTAGAGATGTTCATTGTGCTCCATGACGTGGGGATATTGCAGGCTGGCGATGCCTTTGGAGAACTTTTTCCAGATGGTTTCAAAACCTTCAGGAGCTTTGGGGGCAGGTACATCCAGATGAGCCATTCGGATAAAATGTTTCCCATCTTTGGAAAGGGAAATGTGCAACTCCCGCCTTCCCCATTTGATGTTCGAATTGGACACCATGACCCGATAGCCGCGGCTGGTTCCAGTGGAAAAGATCTTGCTGGTGGAGTTGGGGAAATTGGTCAGGACGGGTGTCTCCCAGGTCCGTCCTAAATCTTTGGACACAGAATGATAGAGTCGTCGGGATCCACCATTGTCCCGGAAGAGGGCGTTCAAGCTGTTGTCAGGCATAGGCCAGAAGATGGGTTCGTCGGGGCGAAAACCCTTTACCTCTCCCATGCGAACTACCGGAACAGCATCCCATTGATTGAGCTTCTCTTTTCCTCCAATCAGGAGGGTAACATTGAATCGGGAATCCCTACGAGTCATGATCCAGTTGCCATCTGACAATTTTTGCGGTGGAAAGTTATTGATCGCATTGCCATAGACCTTGTTCAGAAACTCCCATTTTTCTGTTTTCGGATTCCAGGCGTAGGCCCAGAGTTCCAACTCCTTGTTCACACCAAAGGCTCCTTTGCCCCGATAGTGTGCAGCGAGAGTCAGCAGCTGGCCATCCCGTATCCAAAGTCCTCGGGCGATGAAGGCGTAAGGTTCCTTCGGAGTGCCAGTGACTGACTTCGCTTTTGACCAATGCAATCCATCCTCACTGGTAGCATACTTCACTTCCTGAGTCGGCCAATCCTCAATTCTCGGACCATCACTCCAAATGCACCAGAACTTGCCATCAAAATGAGCCAGATAATTGTGCAGATTCAATCGTATCTTCTGCATGATCACCTTTTCACCAGCCTGGTAATCCGGAGAAAACGCTACCGGATTGATCACCGCATGTTCACCCTGTAAACGTGGCAGTTTTTCGAAATCAATTGCGTCAGGGTCCGTACCTGAACCTGGAAGATTCAGAATGGCCAAAGGTTTGGCAGTCAGGTGTGCAAAGGAGCAAAGGAGCAGGAGAATTATTGCAGTGATGATCTTCATCATCTAATTGGAAATAAAATTAGAGAATCCCTATAAAATGAAGGCCTGTAAGCCCCTCCGACATGCT
>CAYSOI010000780.1:0-1952 GCA_964432425.1 uncultured Opitutales bacterium
GCTTCCGCCCGGATTTATGTGCAGGGGCCGTTGTTGGAAGAGCTTCCCAGACGCAGGCAAGACCGAACGCAGGAGGCCGTGGATGCAAACTTACGGTATCAGCTGGTTCAGGATCTGAATTACCATCTGCAGAAGATGTCGGGAACGACGCTGGAGGTGGTTGAGTTGGAGGATAGGACCAGGATCGGGAAGCCAGCCATTGTGTTGGGAGAGCGTGCGGTCAAGTTGGGGGCCCAACCACAAAAGACTACGCCCTCGGAAGATGGATTTCGGGTTCTGGTTAAGGATGGAATGGTTCTGATTGGTGGACAAAGCGATAAGGCGGTGCGGCATGGTGTTTACAAACTGTTGAATCATCTTGGTTGCGAATGGGTCATGCCGGGTGAAATTGGGGAAATTATTCCGCATAAGAAAACCGTCACCATCGAGGAAATGGATGAATCCCATGCCCCGGATTTCTATTCACGACGACTTTGGTATCGGGGTTACAATCAACCTCGATTGAAGGAAGAAAAAGCTCGGTATGAACAATGGTATCTTCGTCAACTTGGCGGTACCTGGAGTCCGATGGAAGGCAGTCCGGCAGGCCATGTCTGGGACAGATTTATCAAGAAGCACAAAGAAGAGTTTGCCAAAGATCCAACCATGCTGGCTTTGCGTCGAATGCCCGACGGCACCATGCAGCGTCGTGGGCCACAACTGGAGCCCAACCATCCTCGGGTGATTGAGTTATTCATTGAGGACATCAAGGCCACCTACGAAAAGAACATAGAGGAGGGCAAATGGACCAAAGATACGCCAGCCGGTTTTGGAATGGGTCCAGCGGATGGACTCGGTTATTCCGAATCTGCGGAAGCCACCTTGGCCGGAGCTGGAAGGATGGACCCGATTGTCGGCGAACTCGACCGAACCGATGAACTGATCCTGCTCGGCAACAAGATCCTGGAAGCGGTCACACCGGAATATCCGAACTGCTATGTCGGCTGTTATTCCTACTCCACCCATGCGGACTATCCTGCCCGTTACAAACCGCACCCGAACATTGTCCAAATCTTCGCCCCGATCAACTTCTCCCGCTACCACAGCGTTCTCGATCCAAACTCCAAAACGCAGGCCTACTATCGGCAAGTGGTGGACCTCTGGGGCAAGCTGTCCAATGAGCAGGGCAATCCGTTGATCTACCGAGGCTACAGTTGGAATCTCGCCGAAAATCTGGTCCCCTACACAAAGCTTAAAATCTGGGGCGAAGAACTCCCCTTTTATCACCAACGCGGCATCCGTGGTCTCAATGTGGAATCCACCAAAATGTGGGGCATCAATGGTCCCGCCGACTATCTCTTCATGAAGATGGCCTGGGACAGTTCACTCGACTGGAAAGAAGTGCTTCGGAACTACTGCGAAAAGTCATTTGGAGCAGGAGCTCCTCACATGGAAAAGTACCTTCTGCGATTGGTCAAAACCCAACACCAAGCCGGTCAGGAAGCCGGTTCCTATCACGCCATTCATCTGATCTTTGATGACCAGTTTGTGAAAGACAGTCTGCAGGATCTCACAGAGGCAAACAAAGCTGCCCAAACTCCTGGAGATCGCACTCGTATCCAGTACATCCGCACAGGAGTGGAGATGCTGAAACTCTATCTTCAATACCACCAAACGTCTCTCACCTTTGACTTCCAGAAAACCCAGACCGCCTTCCAGAACATTCAAGCGTACTGGAAAACCTGCTACGACGAAAACACCGATGTCGTGTCCAACGAAGCCGAATACTATCTTCGCCGTTTTCTCCAAAAGTTTGTCGATGAGGGCGTAAAGTATTCCACCGGAGACTATCGCATGATCCATCCAATTCCCGACCAACTCAAAACCATGTTCGACCCCAACGTGGTCGGTCATCGCATGAGTTATCATCGCCCGGAAATCAATGACTCCCAATTCATCACCACCCGAACCAT
>CAYSOI010000781.1:0-1952 GCA_964432425.1 uncultured Opitutales bacterium
TCGTCGAACCAGGTAAAGGTGAGTGTCTCTTCAGCAACTCCAACCTGAAGGAAACCTCCGCCTTTGGGGTCCTGGGAGTAGGGCTGTTGGATGAGACCTTCTGGATCGGTCGAGGCTGGATCGCCGGGTTTGCGGCCGAGACGGGAGTTTTGATCGATGAGAGCACCGCAGGAAAACTCTTGAATCCCGGTTGGATGAATGGAGTGGTATTGCCAATGACGATCTCCGCAAACGATGTAAAAATGCTTCTGGTCGAGACCGGTTTCCTTGAGCCAGGCAAAGAACTCATCGCGTTCGTGGCGGAAGCCACCGTGGTTGGTGTGGTTGTCAGATTTGCGTTTGTCATCCGGACCAATCATCGGGGTCGGCGAAATCAGGAGTTTGAACTTGGCTTCGCTCTCTCCAAGGGTCTTCTTGAGCCAGGCTTTTTGCTCCACTCCCCAGATCGTTTTGTCCGGACCTTCGGGAGTGGCATTGTGGCTGCGGTACATGCGGTTTTCCGGAAACCAGATTTGGAGATCGCGGTTGACTCGGTGTGTCCGATAAGTCAGGGCATCTGCATCGCCATGAGCGGCCACAGGAAGTTGCTCCAGCATCATGTCGCGGCCTTGTTGAGGAGTTGGCAGATAATCCCCGGAGTTGTCGCCATCATCAATCCGGTAGTCATGATCATCCACCATCCAGTAAGTGGGCACTTTGGCAAAGAGAGCCTTGTAGCGAGGCTGGATGAATTGCTCATGCCATTTCTGGCGAAGTTCCGGGATGGTTTCCGCACGAGGTTTGTCGGGAGTGTCGTAGTAGACATTGTCGCCAGTTCCCACAAAGAAGTCGGGGCGGAGTTTGAGGATCGTTTCCAGAGCCGGATACCCCAGATGTTTGTCTGGACCATCGTACGGATCGGCCAGCTTGGTATTGTTTTCAAGAAGGTGCTGCTCCAGATCAATTCGGTTATCTCCATGAAATTTGGCGTAGTTCATGCCTGTCACGACAACAAACTTGACCGGATCATCTTTGCCGGGACCAGGGAGGGTTTTGAACTCAGCAGTAGGGCCAGGATGGAAAGCCGCTCCTTTTTCGGCCAAGCCAATCCTGGTTTCACATTTGTACACCGTGCCCGATTCCAAATCTGTGAAAGTTGCTCTGGCAATGAAGTCTCTTTCTGCTGTAGCTTCGACGTGAAGAGTCTTGGGTTCGTTACCATTCAGAATGAACTGAACAATGCCATTCATTCCAGCGACATCACGGTCTACCAACTCTTCATGAGCACAAAGACGAACCTGCACATAGGCCGAAGTCGGCGAGACCTCCCCGACCATGATGCCCAAGCTGGCATAGGGTTCTTGTTTGACTTCATTGCAGCCAAGGAAAAGCAAAGGAAGAAGGATCAGGTACGAGAGGTGTTTCATAAATTTATAGTTTTCTATTCAATGGTATCTAAATCGTAGCGGAATTTGCTAAAAATTCCGACAGCTCAGTCAGAAGATTTGGCATCTTCTGCTACAATCATTTACTTTTTTGGGAAATGGAACTCGCCATCAGGGCTTCCAACTCCTTGACCAGCTCCGGGTGTTTGGCAGCGATGTTGTTCTTCTCGCCCAAATCTTTCTCAAGATCATAAAGCTCGGTGGGTGACTTTGGACTAAGACTGACGGCTTTCCACTTTCCCTTTCGGATGGCTTGCTTTTTCTGGTAACGCCAGAAGAGATGATTGTGGGTCTTCTTCTGTTCTTCCCCTCGCAGAGTTGGAGCGAAGGAGATTCCGTCGATGTCGCAGGGAGTTTCTGCTCCGGAAAGTTCACAGGCAGTAGGCATCCAGTCACAGAACGCAAAAGGTTCATCCGAAGCTGTTCCTGCCTTCACCACTCCGGGCCAACGAACAATTGTGGGCACTCGGATGCCGCCTTCGTAGAGATCCCGTTTCATGCCGCGAAGTGGACCATTGGCATCAAAGA
>CAYSOI010000782.1:0-1938 GCA_964432425.1 uncultured Opitutales bacterium
GTGATTTCTGGGTCGTGCGTCATTATCGAAAACCGATTACGAAAAACGAACAAAAAGGTGCACAGTGAGAATAAAGCAAGAAGTTTTACTCGTAATCACAAACGAGCTGAATGTGGGTCAACTGATGATTCCCCACAACTGACGGTTGCGGCCACGAAGAATCTTCCAGAACGCCTCCGTATCCACAACCCCGACCACTCGATCATTGTACAGAACTGGATGCAAAGTACGTTGTTTTCGGAAACTGGAAGCATACACATTCAATGGCCACTGTGCCTGGAGGCTGCGAACCGTGCCTTCCACCAATGTATCCAAATACTCTTCACCCTTGTCCTCCTCCATGGCTTCTTTCACCTGGCTGAGCGTAACCACGCCTTTGGGAACACCTTGTTTATCAATAATGACAAAATCGAACGGCTCAAAACCAGGATGAAAGCATGCCGCATCCTGCACTTTGGCTTCACAGGGCACAGCCAGAAAGTGGCTCCGCATCACATCTCCTACGGTGCGGTTTCCAATTTCTTCTGCATCCCGAACTTGATGGTATTCCATTCGCCCCGCCAGAAAAACGAACCCGAATAAGGCCACTCCAAAATAATGTCCTTGCTGGAAAAACAGAACTCCCAGGATCAAGGCCAAGGCTCTGGCAACCTCAAAGGCGATCCTTGTGGACAATAAATAAGAAAACTTCGATGCCATGGCCGCCCGAAAGATTCGGCCCCCGTCCATGGGGAAAATCGGAAGCATATTAAACAACCCCATGATCAGGTTGAAAACAAAGAGGAGCTGGACCAGATTTTCCGTTTCAATGAGACCTCCTGATGGCAGAAGTCCTTTGGTGGAAAAGCCTGCAAGTACGAACATGATGGCAACAATCCCGAAATTGACAGCCGGACCAGCCAGTGTGATCAGCAGCTCTTGTTTCGGCTCACGGGGCATCCTTGAAAATTGTGCAATTCCACCAATGGGAGTGAGCAAAATTCTGGGCACTTCTATACAAAATTTACGTGCCGTGAGACAATGGCCTAATTCATGCAGTACCACACACGTGAAAATTATGAACAGTCCCAACAATCGCTCCCAAATCACTCCCACTCCATCATACAGCACACTGGAAATGACCACCCAAAGCACCAGCAAGACAAAAGTAAAATGCAACTCCAACCGTATACCAAACAGCCGAAACAAGTGGATGGACCATTTCATAATCTGAAAGTTGCGATTCTCCTTTGTTTTTAATTTAAAAGTAGACCTTTCCTAATCCCTCAGCTCATTCTTTTCAAGTGAAACCCACGATCCTAGTTATAGACGATGACGCAGAAATCCGATACTCTCTCAATCGGGTTCTGAGTGCAAAAAATTTTGAAATTCTCTCTGCATCCAGCGGAGAGGAAGGCATCAAGGTCGCCAGTGCAGAGCATCCCGCTGTTATTTTGCTGGATAATCGTATGCAGGGAATTACGGGCATCGAAACGTTGCAACACCTGCGGACTGCCAGCAAGCATTCCATGGTCATCCTGATGACTGCCTATGGCACGACTCAAACGGCCATTGAGGCGATGAAGTTTGGTGCATTTGATTATATCATTAAACCCTTCACACCGCAGAAAATCCTGCAGTTGATTGAGAATGCGATCAATGCTCACAAAGGGCTGGATAAAGCCCAGGAGGATGAACCGGTAAGGGTGATCGAACCCCAGGATCTGGAGGAAGGCATTGTTGGACAATCCGAAGGGATGCAGGAGGTTTTCAAGATGATTGGTCAAGTTGCGGCCACGGATGCGACCTGCCTGATCAACGGGGAAAGTGGCACAGGAAAGGAGCTGATCGCCAGAGCCATTTATCGGCACAGTCTCCGATCAGAGGGGCCTTATCTAGCCGTCAACTGTGCCGCCATTCCCGAGTACTTGATCGAAAGTGAGCTTTTTGGTCACGAGA
>CAYSOI010000783.1:0-1936 GCA_964432425.1 uncultured Opitutales bacterium
CTCCATGCCGATGCCAAGCCGGATGTCCTCATCAATTTCGCAAAACTCAATGATGAATATCGGGAAGAGAAATTCCAGGACCACATCATTCACAACCTCCCTGACGACAAGAAGCCGGGGAAACGCAACTACATCTGTTTCTACACCAACAAGAAGATTGTCATCGGTCCTTCCTCCACTCTGGTCAAAGAATGCATTCAACTTCTCAACGGAGATCGGGACTCCAAACCTGTAAATCATGAAATGGAAGAGTTAAATCGGTATCAGCCCTCTCCATTCCTGATCGCATACGGCGATTTTTCCGCCCTGCATAAAGAAGGCAATCACAATAAGGCAGCCACATTCAAACAAGCAAAACGCATGGGGCTTTCTATTGGTGAGCACGGTGGCAACATCAAATCCATACTTGTGATTACCGCTAAAAACATTGAGGTCGCCACTCAGATTGAAAACTTCCTTCGTGGCATTATCGCGATTGGCCAGCTGAGCGGAGAAAAACACCCTCATTTGGCAACCTTGGCCAATGCAGCAAAAATCAGTAAGAAGGATCCGGAAATCATCGCAATTGAGACGGAACTCCCGACCTCTACCCTGATCTCGGTGGGCCATGCCATGAAAGAACATAAAAAGAAAAAGATGGAACGGGCGGGCTTGAATGATGCCGGGAAAAGTGAAGGAAAGAAAAAGAAAAACCGGAAAAGAAAACAGCAGTCCGAAGAAAATTCTGAATAATTGTTCAAATTCCCATACCTGCCCCGAGCCATAACCATTCCTCCATGTCGACCGCCTCAACAGCCATGCCCATCAAGGATCTTTCCAAGGAGAGACCGGGAGCAACTGTTGAGGGGGGCGAGGAGGCCTCAGACCGGCAACTTGCCGCCAAGGCGGCCAATGGCTGCCTCTCCTCAATGGAGAACCTGTTTCAGACCTATCACACCAAAATCTACAGATTCCTGTTCGCCAAAACTCAAATCCGCGAAGAAGCAGAAGACTTGACTCAGGATACCTTTCTCACCGCCTGCCGTAAAATCCACCAATACAACCCCAGATACGCCTTCAGCACCTGGTTGTTTACCATTGCCCAACGCCAGGCCACCTCGGCGTGGAGAAAGAAACGTCCGACCACGTCTGAGTTCCCGGATCTTCAGGACATCAGTTCCACTCCTGAACAACAGGCTCAAGCCAGTGAAGACAAAGAGAACATTTGGAAGACGGCACGAGAAATCCTCAGTACCAACCAATACTCCGCCATCTGGTTGCATTATGTGGAAGACATGCCGGTTGCCGAAATTGCCAAAACCCTGAACAAAACCACACCTGGTGTGAAGCTACTGCTCTTCCGAGCCAGAAAAAAGCTACAAACTTCATTTACCTCTCAGCCCCTCAAAGCATGAACTCTTCAAAACAAACAGAATCCCAAGACTTGGTTCAGCAACTGAAGAAAGACGCTCAACAATGGAATCCATCTCCTTCCCAGGCACACAAGGAACGTACTCTTCAAGCGATTCGTGAGGAATTCATAACCCCTCCTGCCCGGAAGGTCGTTGCCTTTCCCGTGTTCTCTCCTACCTGGGCCACAATTGCGGCGCTGCTCGTCCTGTCGGTGGGCTTTCTGCTTTATCAATCCAATCAACCGAAGCAGGAGAAGATGCCCATTGCCCTCTCTCCCCTACAACTTGAAAAAGACCTGCAGATCCTGACTGATTTCTCGACCATTCCGAGCTCTGCGGATACTTCCCTCTCTCTACTTGCAGATCCGGTCATTGATGAACTTCATGCCATCGTAGAGGATCTGGAAACCACTTTTTTTGTTATCTTGGATATCGTTGAGGCTTCGTAAGCCTCAGAACCTCTCAAAAAAGATGGTGGCGAGACCCGGATTCGAACCGGGGACACAAGGATTTTCAGTCCTCTGCTCTACCAACTGAGCTATCTC
>CAYSOI010000784.1:0-1936 GCA_964432425.1 uncultured Opitutales bacterium
TGAGCAACTTCTGGCTTATCGATCATGGTTGGGAAGCGATGCATCCACATGGCGGGGAGTTGAAGTTGGATGGGGCTGGAATTCAGGGAGACTTGATTGTCAGGATGTACGACGTACGAGGCCGCAACAAGGCTCACGCACATCTGAAATTCAAAATTGGGCGAGAAGGTGATGCGTTTTCCGGTGAGATTTCAGGGGAAGTTCAGACAACGGAGGCTCAAGATTGGGAAACCTCTGTGAGAGGCACGATCCAGAAACCTGCGGGTGTGTTTTCTAAGGAGGCCAGTTGGCCACAATTTGCTGGTCCTGAAGGAACATTGTCCACTTCCCGCAACTCCCCTCCTCTACTCGACGATCTTCGCAAATCTCAACCTCGCTGGCGAAGCGAAGTTCATGTCCCGGTCTCTTATGGAAATTCTGCCGATGATCGCTACCCCCACCGTGCCGCAGGTTGCCGGTATGCTGGAGGTTCGAGTTCACCAGTTTATAAGGATGGAGTGGTCTACATTGGGTTCTACCAACCCAGCTATGATTTTGAGCCTTTGCCAAAGAAGGGGTATGCCGACAAATGGTATGGAGAACCACTTGCCAGGTACGCCAAGGAAAACCACCTGATCAAAGAAGAAGTTCAGGCGATTGAAGATCACTGGCGTCCAATTGCGGATGATGTGATGGTCGCCATGGATGCAAGAACAGGTGCGACCATCTGGAAAACCACTTGGCCCAAGCGTACTTACAACCTCCAAACTCACAAACATCGCGGTACTTTCGGAGTCCCCCTTGTGGCTGCAGGCAAAGTCTTTTACCCGGACTTTCATGACGGCCTGGAAGTGATGGATGCCAAGACTGGAAAAGCTCTCTGGGAATTCCCAAAATTCGAAAAACCACCCGAAACCAAATGGCGTCCGAGTGGCCCCAAAAGTCAGTCCCCTCTTCTCTTTGGAAACACTCTCGTCTGGCACCTGAAAGACACCACCTACGGCTTAGATGCCAACACCGGGGAAGTCTTGTGGGGAAACAAGAATGAACGCCATACCGACCATACTTTGAGGAAGGTGAAAGTAGGCGGTAAAGACTACGCATTCGTCATTGGGGAACGCATCAGGGCCAGCATGAACATTCGCCTCATTGATCCGGAAACCAGCAAGACTCTCTGGAAGGAAGATTTGCTCCACCTTGGGTGCTACGAAGGTATGTTTGCTAATGTTCTGGCAACTACAGGTGACATTCTGGTTTCCTATCGCCACAAACTTCCCAAACCCAACCCTGATAATGGTAAAATCAACAAGGATGCCATTACCTATCATGTCAATGCCTGGCAACTAACGGAAGAAGGAACCAAACCTCTCTGGGAAGATTCCAAACCTCTGCCCCCAGACGAGGGTCCACATCTGGCGATTGCCAATGGAATCGTCTACACAGTCGGAAAGCATCTTGTTCGTTGCCTCGATCTGAAAACCGGCAAGACCTTGGGAGAAATCACCGAATCTGAATTTCCACACAAAGAAGGCCAACTTGGCGATGTTCCCCGCAGCAATCCGCTCCTCATTGTAGCGGGTGACAAACTCTTCCTTTCCCCAGAGGGACAACACGGAGTCCAAGGCTTCATCCTCTTCGATGCAGACCCCACCAAACTGACACTCCTCGGAGACCAGGCAGCAAAGTGGAAACCTCCTCACGCCACCACCACCGCCTACGGTCGACAACCCATCGTCAATCCCATCGTCGATGGCCGAGCCTTCTTCCGTGGTGGCAATGGCATCTACTGCTACGACTTGCGGAAGTGATAGGACGTATAGGACCTATAAGACCTATCTGTCCTATTTTCCCCGGAAGGGGATTACCAACTGAGCAGGAATCTCTTCAGGCGCTGATAAATCGGTATCGAAGACTCGTTCTGGAGTGTTGCCAGCCAAGTCTTCCAGTTGTTTGCCTA
>CAYSOI010000785.1:0-1935 GCA_964432425.1 uncultured Opitutales bacterium
CCGCATGAACTCCCAAGTTGAAAATGAAAAGAAAAAGGAGGGTGATGTGGAATGGTTTCATGGTATTTGTGATTTGTGGGGTTATTGGAAGTTCGCAAATTTGATTAGTTGTTTGTGTTTCGGAGAAACCGCTTCTCATCCCGTTTTTGAGGCCAGCCGAGTTCGTTGGTTTTGTTGTTGAATTGGGTGAGGATTCGCCAGTAGCCGTTTTTGGGGTACCACCAGCCGCCTTGGGTGTAGGGAGAGTGGATTTGTTTGAGTGGGGCGTCTTCTCCGTGGCCCCAGAGGGTGAATTGGGTGTGGTTGGCGAAGATGTGGGCAATGGAGGTGGCTTGGCTGTTGGGATGGGTGATGTCGAAGTGGAGGGAGTCGGATTGGTGGGTTTTGCCGGTTTTTGTGGTTACCTTGACTTGGTACCATCCGCTTTCGGTGATGGGCCAATCGAGTTGGAGGTGTTGGGGCTGTTGGGGGGAGGGATGCCAGATCCAGCCTTTGTCGTAGTCTCCGAATAGGCCGGTGGCGGGGATTTTCTCATCGACGATTTGATCGCCGTCCTGAGGGCGGAAGGTGTGGAGGGTTTTGCCGTCTTTGGTCAATTCGACTTGTTGGAGAGTGTTGCCGTGAGCCAGGGTGGTGAGGATGTGGGCGAAGTATTCTTTGCGGAGTTGGGCAAAGCGGGAGTGGTTGCTGATTTCGAAGAGGAGGGAGCAGGCGTCTTTGCGAAGGTCTTCGCGGTTGGTGCCTTTGGGGGTCAGGTAGATGGGGCTGGTCAGGCACCATTGGCCTTTTTCGTTATCGGCGAGGGCGACAACCCAGGAGGGTTTGGAGGGGTCTATGGGAATGGTGCCTTCGAAATGCAGTTCCTGCTGGTCTTGTTTGTCCTTGAGGTTGAAGGCGTGGGAGCGAACTCCGTTCATGTAGAGGGCGACGGAGCGGAGTTTTTTCAGGGAATGCACTCTGAGGGTAAAGGTGGGTGTGCTCCCCTTCTCTACGGCGATGTCGGCTCCGGGGCTTTGTCCGTTGACTTTGAGGAAGGCGAAGATGGGGCCGCCATTAGTGGCCATGGTGCGTCCTTTTCGCATGGCATCGACGATGGATTCGTAGGTGAATTCTTTGGCTTGGCAGTAGACTCTTCTGTCGCCAGGAGACATGGTGGTGATGCGGCCCAGGGCAGAGTCGGTGTAGCTACTGGCGGCGATTTTGTTGCCGAGGTTGAGCATGGAAAACCAGAGTTTCTGGGTGTGATTGGCATCAATATCGAAGAGGTCCGGGCAATTGCCCAGCACGGCATCGGCATAGGCTTCTCCGGCACCCATCCAATGGAGTTGATGGCGGGGAGTCATGGGGTGGGTATGGATGGTGACGCCATTTCGTTTGCGAACTTCGGCATAGACGGCCTGAGCGGGCAATGGGCGTTTGACGAGGTTGTTCAATTCGGTGTAGCCGAAGGGTGTCTGGATGCCGGGGGTGTTGAAGTGGCCGACGTAGCATCCGGGGCGGACTTCCTGGGCGAAACGCAAGAGGAAGTCCTCAGTGGAAAGTTTTTCCAGATTGCTGTAATCGATATTGGAACCGGCTTCGGTGATGAAGGACAAACCGTTGGCTCGGGCTTGCAGGGCGGTGTAAGCGAGGTCGGTTTTGACGGCGGCTTCTTTGTCATGCTGGGCATGGACGTGATTGTCTCCTGCATACCAGCCCTGCGTTTCTGGCGAAAACCACTGTTGAAGCTTTGCCTGGAACGTGTGCTTTTTACCTTTCTCAATTTGGATCTCCTGATCAATGGGGATGTAGTTCGCTCCTTTGAAAATCTGCACGTGGAGTTTTCCAGCGGGAACCTCTGCGGAAAAGGAACCTTCGGCGAAGAATCGTCCATCCCGATAGACACCTCGCCCTGAGCCATCCGGATGGGTGCCATCTTCGGCGGTGAGGATGATT
>CAYSOI010000786.1:0-1918 GCA_964432425.1 uncultured Opitutales bacterium
CCAGAGAAAAAAGCATCATTAGAGTGGTTCTCAAAATTAATTTCCGATTGGAAGACAGTATTGTCGGAGCGGCGATCTCCAGGTCGCCGGTGATACTCGACTGTTGTACGGCGACCTGGAGATCGCCGCTCCAATTTTGAAAAAAGTGTTTCGGAAACTTTTTATAAGAGTGCTATATGTCTACGAGAACCTGTGGCTCACGGACGGTGTCTTATTCGGTATAGGCAAAGGAATGTTGGGCAGAGGAATTTAGCGTGAAAAGCGGCGAGGAATAGTGGGATGCGTTGTTGGAGTTTAGCCTTCAGGCGATAATAATGATCCAGTTTTGAATTTATCGGCTAAAGCCTGTAGCAGTGTTGTTGTCAGAAGGAGTTATGCGTCAACTCCATCGGCTCAGCAGATCCTCCAAACGAGGTTCATCCATAGCCCCATGACGGATGTGAAGGATGTCTACAATTTTGGTAGATTTTCGGATGCGGTAAAAGATCCTGTAATCCTCACATAGGATTGCCCGGATATCACCTCCTTGGGAGTGGGCGTAGACTGGAGTGATTGCAGGAAAAGTTTCCAGAACGGAAACATGGTTGTAGATGGTGAGCCCTACTTCTTTCGCGGCAGTTGGATTGTCCTTGGCAATGTAGGCAACCAAGCTTTGGAGGTCTTCAATTGCCGGCGACTGTCCAGTTTATTTTGAAGTCTATTTTTCCAGGAGCCCCCGGACTTCTTCATGTGGAACAGTCTGCCCATGGTCGGCAGCGACGATCCCTTTGCGGATACTCTCCAAGGTATCGACCTCTTCCCGGATCTCTTTGAAAGTCGCATCCTTTGGCAATTGGCTGAGGACTTGTAGGGCGATTTCTTTTTCACTCATAAACCTGAGAATTAAAGTGTGCGGAGAGGAGACTTCAAACGCGAATGTAAAAGAATAACCGCGAAGTCCACGAAGGTTTTGAATTCAGGAATCAGGCTTTGATTTCTTTGATCTGTTTGGTGGCGATGCCGATGGGGCGATCGAGGGGAACTCCGGCACAGGAAAGGAGGGTGGAGAGGAGGTCGCCCTGGTTGCCTTTGGTGTTGGGGAGGAAGCGGCCGGTGTTGAGGGAGCCTCCGCCTTTTCCGGCGAGGATGAAGGGGAGGTTTTCTCTGCGGTGTTTGTTGCCGTCTTCTAGGCCGGAGCCCCACATCATGATGCAGTTATCAAGGAGGGTGCCGTTGCCTTCGCGGAGGGTGGCCATCTTTTTGACCATGTAGGCAAATTGATCGATGTTGAATTTGTTGATTGCGGCCACTTTGCGGATCTTTTCCTGGTCCTTGCCGTAGTGGGTTTGGGAGTGGTGCAAGTTGGTGAAGCCGAGTTCGGGATAGGAGACGCCGTTGGGGGTGGAACCGATGTAGGTGCTGACGCGGGTGGTGTCGGTCTGGAAGGCCAGAATGGTGAGGTCGCACATGACCTGCATGTATTCGCTGCGTTTGTCCCCTTCGGGGATCTTGACTTCGATGGGTGGGGAATTTCGAGTGGAGGAACGGACGCCGGCTTTTTCGAGGGCAGCTTCCTGTTGCCGGGATTCGATGGCGGCGATACGTCGTTCGACGGCACGGACACTGTCGAGGTATTCGTCCAGCTTCTGTTGGTCAGAGGTGGCGAGCTTGCGACGCAGATCCCGGGCTCCGCCGAGGACACGGTCGAGCATCTGGCGGTCCAGAGGTGTGGCTTTGGTGACCCGTCCGTCTTTGCCGCCCTTGCCAAAGAGTCGGTTCAGGACGTTGCGAGGATCGATTTCTGCGGGGACAGGTTGGGTCGGGGAACGGTAGCTGCAATGGGAGTAGTAGGCTTCGTTGAGGCCTTCCTGGTTTTCCTTGTGAGTCTGGGGCATGGTGGCCAACTCCAGTGACGGGAGCAGGGTGTGGGCTCCTACGT
>CAYSOI010000787.1:0-1917 GCA_964432425.1 uncultured Opitutales bacterium
TGTTTTGTACTTGCTTGAAAACGTGGAAATAGCACCATTTGCCACGCTTTACCAGAAATCCAAGCACCCTTCCTATGACCTACGCGACAAAGCAGCTCACTGAGGCACTTCAGGAGTTGACCAACAAAAAAGCACAGTTCGAATCCAAGTCCTCTGAGCCAGTTGCCTTGGAGACACTCAAGCTCTCCAAAGAAGTAGAGAGTTTCATTGAGCAAAAACGAGACTATGCAGATCGCACACGTTCCGTCAGTGTAGGGTCGTATTGATTTCCTCCTCTCTGATGGATTTTCGTATAGCACCGGGACGACGTTTAGATTGGATCGATACCCGGATTGAAACAAGGTTCTCAAATTTCCTATTCATTGACCGAACATTTCGGTCACATCCAGTACTACGCAGGTTATTTTCACTAGCTCGCAAACACGACTATCACCCTGTTGATAGAGGAGATTTTTGCTGATGATTGCCCTCTACTGGAAGAGGAGAACCAAGCTCTTTCAACGCGATCCAAGGATTTTGAGAGATCAGAGGTTCGCCGACTTACTTTTTGGCGTTGCCTGCCAGACCAAGTTCAATCTGCAGACGACTTTATTGGTTATGCAATTTTCAAAACCGACCATTTCAGTACTTCCCGCCAAGAAGATCATATCTATGAATCCGTGTTTCCAATCGTTCGAACCACTAACGATAACAACTTTGTCCATTGCATTAGAACCTATTCAGTCAACACCATCACGGGATTCCAATCTGTAAAGGGCGTACTCTACGCACAACAGAATGACCAGACCTATGTCTGTGCCCATGTAGCCCTTCGCACTGCCCTTTCTAGTGTACTCCCGGACGGTGATATCTCCTATGAAGAAATGAACAGGCTTGCGGGGATAGATCATGAGAATCGCTGTGTGGGAAAAAATGAGGGAGGACTCAGCCCCGATGACATGGAGACCATTTTCTTAGGGTTAGGGTTGGAATACGAGAAGATCGTCCACGAACCTGACTTGGGGCATATGCTGCCCAACGAGTTCCAGCGTGACCTTTATGGCATCATCGAGTCTGGTTGGCCGGCTCTGCTGGGATTCGAACTTAAAGACCCTACCGCACCTCCAGGCAAAGTGCCGCGGCATATTGTTCCAGTGATTGGACATACATTCAACGATGACGCATGGGTTCCCGATGCCCAAAGAGCCTACTTTGGGAATCAATTGGCCTACTATTCCAGTGAAAGTTGGCTTAGCAGCTACGTGCTTCATGATGACAATTTCGGTCCTTACTACTGTCTTCCCCGCCATTTTCTGGACAAAGAGAATTTTCGTATGATCCTTGGACTGAAGCCAAAGACTATTTCCTTCCCAGCATCTGATGCTGAAGTAGTCGGCTTTAATTTTCTAAACGCCATCTTGAGAGGCAGAAAAGGGAATGGAACGCCTTGGCATGACCGATTCCTGATTTTTACTCACAATGGCCTCCTTGTATTGAGAACTTTGGTCCTAGAGAAGAGCGACTACCTGGATCACCTTCGAGCAATGACAGACTGGGAGGGGAATCAGATTGAATCAAATGCAATCGCACAGATAGCTGCAATCCTGCCAAAACATATCTGGATGATCGAAGCCAGTGCTCAGGAATTGTTTGCAAGTAGTCGACGGAAATTTGGAGAAGTCCTTCTTCCGGCGGAACAACCACTGCCCCGACCGTTAAATACAAGCATTCTCTTAGGTATTCGCCTCCCAGGCTCAATACTCATGTCAAGTAACGGATCACTCAATACCCTGGAAGTATCACTGAAAGGGCACTCTCCCCTTTATCAACAGTCAACAAATTGAATGTATCAAAAAAAAAGACCGCTAAGTTGCGGTCTTTGAAAAAAGTGGTGCTCAAGGGGGGACTCGAACCCCCACGTCCTATTGGACACCAGAT
>CAYSOI010000788.1:0-1907 GCA_964432425.1 uncultured Opitutales bacterium
TGCCTGGTGGCCCGGTGAAGTGCAACAGTACCACAAGCTGGCCGAGTTGACCGATGGTACCAAAGGCAAACTGATCAAGAAGCTGCCCTTGGAATGGGCATTTCATCGCGACCCAAATGATACCGGACTCGCCAGCGGATGGGGCTACCGGGATGCCGATCTGAACTTCTGGAAAAAGCACAAATCCAACTATGACGCCAACTCCCTCAAAGACTACCCGACCGACCAATGGGAAATGCTTCGTACCGATCTCTACATTCAGGCACAAGGCGTTCGCCATCCGGATCGCCAGAGCTTCACCGGCTACGGCTGGTATAATACCAAAGTCAATCTCTCCACCGGAGAAACCAAAGGCAATGTACTCCTCAAATTCCCTGGCCTCTTCAACGAATGCTGGCTCTACCTAAACGGCTCCCTTATCGCTCATCGCAAACAACGAGGCGTCTGGTGGTACAATGACTACCGCTTCGAATGGGAAGTCGATCTTGCTGGACGTCTTCAATCCGGTGAGAACGATCTCACCCTTCGTTTTCATAATCCTCACCACTTCGGCGGTATGTTCCGCAGGCCGTTTTTATACCGGGCGGTTGGGAAATAGGGGCCGTTTCGATGGTTCCCGCTGTGCCGGATTAGAACCTTATTCACCAAATGCTGTCATAAAAAACAAGGATATTTCCAAAGGAGTGATGGATTGTTGGAGTATTGAATCAATCGTACAGAGTCCCAATCCCATCACTCCATCATTCCAAAACTCCAACATTTTGGTTCCGGCTATGCCGGGTTAGGTTTATTCTTCAATTGAACTCGGAGCTTTGCTGGATCGGTTCACCGATGTTGTAGTCGGATCCCGAAATGGTTGGCAACCGGGCGTTCCCTCATGGGGATTCTTGTGTGAAATGGTGCATTCAGGATCTTGTGTTTCCCTTTGATTTTGGCAACGAGGGTGCTGGAGCCTCCTCCATCCATATTGACTGCGTCGTAAACTCCCAATTGAACAAGGAAATCAATCAGTTCGTGGATGTTGACGCCATCACTATAACGGGGCTGTCGTCCATCTACAGTAACGAGCCAGACTTTGCTCTGGTCCTGGTTCCAACCGATTGCAGTCCTTGGAGCATAGATGGATTTTCGACTGGTGGGTCTTTTTTGGTGAATGCCCTTCAATACAAGAGGAATTCCTCCAGGAATCGCATGAACCACGCCTTGAGGTAGGTCCCCATCTCTGGCCAATTGCAGGCGTTGATTGTCCCAGCAAATAATGTAGCGTCGCCCTGATTCTTCTGCTTCAGAATAGAGATGCTGATCATACACGGCGACAGAGAAAATATCGACGGAGTCACCGGGGTGCGGGTAGTAATCCCAAGGCCCATTGGCCCGAAAGGGGGTGAAGAAACTTCCATTGGTGGCCAGATCTACATCGTGATTTCTGGCAAACTGGGATGTGACTTCTGCGGTATGTTCCTTTCCTTTTGAATGGTCGGGAGGAGTGATGATCACTTCACTGATTCCATTCACATTCGTGTCGATTTCCACTGTATGAAAAATTATCGGTCGAGGGCTTTCCCTAATAAACCTGTAGTAGGAAACTCCCGGAAATATCTCCTGCACCCGGTTCTCTCGTTCTGGTCGTAATAGGAGTCTCCAACCATAGTAGCCTCCTGCCACTAACAACACCATTACCAATAGGAATAAGAATCCGAGCACAGATCGCTTCAGGATGTTTATCCATTTCTGGAATTTGATGTTCATCCACTTGCTACTTCTTTCGCATGGTCAACTTGTCGGAATGTGGCACAACTCGACGAAGTTTGAATCCCAAGTGATTGGGCACAGGTCTTTCCTTCATCGGGGTCCGTCGATGAATGGGAGCATTGAGAACCTTGGGTTGTCCCTCCATCTTTGCGACC
>CAYSOI010000789.1:0-1901 GCA_964432425.1 uncultured Opitutales bacterium
TCGCTATAATGCCTCCGGCATATGAGCTTGTGCTGCCCGAAGGGCCATTTCTGCGCTAGCGGAAACCTCGCATCTCTCATCATAAATTTCCAATTGGCACCACATGGGAGTGCGGGTTTGTAACCCGCAGATTCAGGAATCGGAGATCTTCTGCTATAAGCGGTAGGTCACAAACCCGTCCTCCTTTAGGTGGTTATTTTGAGAACCTCTATCGTTTGCGGATTATTGCGGGCGGACTTACAGCCCGCATTTCCTTTTTACTCTTTTCCCCAGGGTTTCCTCACCCTGGGTTTTGTGCGATTGGGCCTTCAGCAAACTTTGTCGGCTTTGTTTGGATTACTTTTTCACCCGATCTGAATCGCCTCTCCAAGGAATCTGGGCTTTCGGTAGATTACCCAGACATCCAGGAGGGTTTTCACTCTGGCCAGGGCTTCTCTGAGTAAAGTCATTCTTGAATAGGAAACATACACGGATTTGGCATTCAGCCCGTAGAGCTCCATGCCCTTGCTTCGGCCGATGAAGACTGCACGTTTGTTGTGAAAATCCTGGGAGACCACGATCAGCCTTTTCTGCCCAAAAATTTTATCAGCACGGACTACTGAATCCAGTGTGCTGAAACCTGCGAAATCACAAATGATTCTTTCTTGGGGAACCCCCAATTCCACTAACGCATTCTTCATGTCCGTAGGTTCATCGTAGGTATCCTTGTGATTGTCTCCACTTACAATCAGGTGCTTAACTTTTCCTGCCTTGTACAACTCCGCGGCTTTCTGGATTCTGTATTTGAAGTAGAGATTGAGTCGGCCATTCGGAGTGAACTTGGAACAGCCGAGTACCAGACCGGTTTTGCAGGCAGGAAGCTCTGCCACATCATCATGAACGAATGCAGTGGATTGCTGTAAAACTACTGTTCGGGCAAATAGGATTGCAGAGATGGAAAGCATCCCAGAGGTTGCAATGGTTAGGGCAGTGGTTCGGAAGAGTCGATTCTTCCAAGATAGTAGCTTCTTCAGCGCCATCACCATATTTCTAAAAAGTTCCATAATCGTAGATGCTGGGGTCCTTGGCTAAAAGAGAAGAAGTGATATTTTGACGGGGTTAGTAAGAGAATTGGAATGCTTCTGGGTTGGATTCGCTGAATCTGGACCGATTACCCAGATGAAACGTTCAATTTCAAACTGTCATCATCCCAAGGAATCAATAAAGGCCTGTGTTGTCTTGACAAAACCAACCGGGTTTTCCCACGGCACTCGGTGACCTGCATTGGGAATGATTTTGTGCTGCACCGAAGGACAACACTCGGCCAACTCTTTGCCCAATTGGCTGTATTTTTTATCCATGGCACCGGAGAGGTAGAGAAGGGGAGCGGATCTGATTTGTTTCAACGCTGGCAACATATCCTCCTGCCGACCTTTGGAAAACCTGTCGAAGATTTGAGCGATCTTTTTGGGGTTCAATTGAGTCCGGTCTCCTGGGGCCAAATTGGGGAATTGGGAAAACACAGGCAGTGCATCCCATTCTGCCAGCAATTCCTCCAAGTCTTCAGTGAGAAACCTATCCGCCCATTGCAGGTCATTCTGAAGTTGCCTTTGTTTCTCTTCTGCATCGGTAAACCCGGTATCCGCCGCAACAAGGATGACGCCTCTCCATAAATCCGGCCTTTCCAGCAACGCATGCAAGGCCAGGCGACCCCCGAGAGAGTACCCCAGAAGAAACGGTTTGTCGCCGGAAGCCTCCGCTTCCACTTTAGCACAGAATGACTTCGTCCAGTCCTGGAATCCTGCCGCGGTACTTTGGAGCAAGTCCTCACATTCCAGAGAAACCGTGGTGCCTTGATATTGGAATTTGCCCCGAAACGGTTCCCACACTTCGCAACTTTGCAGATTCCCGTGAATGCAGTA
>CAYSOI010000790.1:0-1898 GCA_964432425.1 uncultured Opitutales bacterium
AACTCTGTGATGCCGCGATCCAGCAATTTCCGGATGCTGTAGATCTTTGGCAAATCCGGAATCTGAAGATCCTGGCTCTCATAGGAATGTGGAAGTCGAAGATGGAACCCGCCCACCTGGAAGCTGCCGCCGCAGAATCGAAGATTGTTTTGACCAATACCCTACCTTCAGGTGGCGATGTGATCCCGAAGTTTTGTCTGGCTAAACACGCATTACGCCAGGGCCACTACCTGGACTGGTCTCCGATCCGTGAATTTGTTCAAGGTTATGGGGAGAAGGATGTGCCTGTCCAAGTCTATGCTGCGGCTGCAATGCTGGCATTGGAAGTGAATGCAAAAGAATTGTTTGAAACCTACAGTGGCAAGTTGCTGGAAGGGCAGAAGGGGGAACCTTGGTTATGGCCGGTGCTTACATTTCTCAATGATCCGGTACATCGTTACCGATTGTTCAAATCCAACTTCTATCTTCCTCCGAGTCTGGCTCGAAGAATTGAGCGGGCGACTTTGCGAACCATCTCTGGAGACCGAAACCGAAAGGTGGATCCCAACCTGAAGCTGGAGGCAGAATTCATAACCCTGGCAGGCGAACCTGTCCAACTTCCTCTGGACGGGAAGACCACTCTCCTCCAGTTCCTAGAACCTCCTGCCGATCCCGAAGCCAACTTTCCTGCCACAATCAAAGGTGAGATCACACTCGATTCCCGTGGCAGAGAACGGGAATTTGTCGGAGCGATGCAGCGGGCTTTCAATTCGGTCGACCAGAGAATTCCTAAAAACATGCGTGTCGTCGTGGCTTTTCTCTCGGAGAATGCTGAGCAGGTGAAGGCCTTGATGGAGAAGAATCAATGGACTTTCCATGCGGTTATGGTTCCCGGTGGTCTGAAGAATCCGATCATTGAGCAATTTGGCATTCTTTCCGCAGACCGACTTCCCAATATTTTGCTACTCAAGCCAGACGGTTCAGTTGTCTGGCAGTATTCGGGCAATGTACACCCGCAAGTTAGGGCCGAAGGGAATGGGGAGACAATGGGTGTGCTCGAGCAATCGATGAGGTGGAACATTCTCAAACAGGACATGGAGCAGGCTGTGCAGGCTTTTGAATCAAGCACCACTGGTGACTCCATCGAATTGTTTGCCGATGCTTATCCTCCTCCCAGCAAACCTCGGCCTGATGCTTGGTCGGTCTTGCGTCATCATGGGCGGGCAGTTGCTTTGTCGAAAGCAGGAAAGTGGGAAGATGTTCTTATCGAAGTGGACGCAGCAATTGAAACCCACGAGATGATCTTCAATCGAAACAAGCCCAGTTCCAGTAGGAGCGTGGGAATACTTCTAAATCTAAAGGCGGATGCTCTGGAACAACTTGGGAAAGGTGCCGAAGCTACTTCCATTCGTGCCCGTGCAAATGCAGCGAACCTTAGGCAAATCACAGAATATTATCGTTCCGTGCACGAGAAACTTGATCGAATCTATGCCAAGGGAAAGGATAAAGAGAAATGAAAAGCATATTGCTATCAGTATTCACCATTATGCTCTTTTGCGTGGCTAGAGCGGACATCTCGGAGAAAGACATTGTCGCTCTGGAAAAGGAGTTTGCCGAAGCGGGTGAGAACAGGTCTACAACTCGGAAACGCCTGGCCTACAAACGTGTGGTTCGGGATGGTCTGTCGTTGTTCAACTCTTCTTCTGATGCAGCAAACAGGTGGGCGGTGCTAGGCATTGTTTTGCAGGGACAAAAGCAGTTGTTTGCTTTGGATGATTCAAACCGAAATTTGGAAACGCTGATGGAGATTTCTCAGGATTTGCTGGAGGCTCCGGATGCGTTTGCAGAACTTCGTCTGGAGGCGGACCTTCTGGTCTCGGAGCGAAAGCTTTCGATGGCGGATGCCGATGTGCAGGCCA
>CAYSOI010000791.1:0-1895 GCA_964432425.1 uncultured Opitutales bacterium
GTTACATGGGCGGCCTCTACAACTACGAGGGAAAGATTGAGAACAAGGAGTTTTCTTCCACCTATCGATCAGCCTTGGATCACGGAACCTTTGAAATGACCAAAGTGGACTGAATACAGTCGATTCCGATTGGCTCTTTCTTTAGGATTGATTAGTTGGTGAAGCATGATCTTTCGAATTCTCTGCTTCTCTTTGGTTGGGTTGAGTTGCCTTTCCGGTCAAAAGCCGACTTACAGTAATGATCGGCCCCAGTTGCCGAGGGAGCATGTTTATCAAAAAGATCTGTGCAAATGGATGGGCTCTTTGTCTCTTAAAGATGTAACATTGAAGAGGGTTGAAATGCGATGGGATGGCACGGTTCGTAACTCGGAACATGCCAGTCAAATTTGGGGTTACTTTGGGTATGGTGGGCCCAAACCGGGTACGGTCATGCAGTGTGAGGCGAAGTGGTTTGTGTTGGATGATGGGAAGGGGCACGGCATTGAAGGTTCCGGAAGAGTGCGGCATCCCAGGTTTGCCAACTCGGCGGCGGTGTATCGCATTCTGGATTTTCCTATGAAAGATGGGTCGCAGGGGAATCCGTTCTTTGGCAGTGATGCATTGGCGAGAAGGGCACTGGTGGCAACCGCAGTCGATCTGATGATGACGGATGACAGTCATGGCATCATCTCCAGCATTGCCCGCTCTGATTTTCTGGGTGGCTCCATGAATGCCTGGGTGGAAACATTTGAAATGTGCAAGGATGTGTTGGATGAGAAAGCTCAAGATGCCTTTGAGGCAGGCTTTGAACACATGGTGAACAAATACCTCAAGTGGGGACCGCGGGATGTGAATACCAACATGGATATGAGGGCCGTGGCTGCGGTGGCTCGATTGTATGCCGGGACAGAGAACAGGGCGTTGCAGGATAAGTGCATTCGAGTGGCCCGGCGTTTTCTTTTTGGAAGCGAAGAGGGGAGTCTGGAGAACCTGGATAGCATCAAAGGAACGTATTTTCCCGCGGGATACGTCGGCGAGAACAACGGTCCCGAGACAACATACAATGGGGTGTCCTACTACCATCTTCTGGAAGCCCGTTGTGCTGTGCCCGATGATCCAAAATGGGACTTTCTGGACCCAGTACTTCGTGCCATGATCGAGTTCAAACTCTACCAATACTACCCGGATCATGGTCGCTATGATGGACCAGCCGGTTATGCCTGCCGAACAGGCAACTCCTATGTTTACGACCAACGGGGACGTTCATGGCGGGATGTGGCAGCGGCGGATCTTTACGAAGAAGCGATCCCTTTAGTGTACTCTTTTCAATGGAGACGTCCAAAGCTTCCGGAAATGGAGGAGTTGATCAATCGTGCCAAGTCCCAGATCCGACGTCTCAATAGTTACGGAGCCTCCGAAATCAGCACAGAACCTCCCATGATTTGGGAAGCCGACCACAAACAACACTGGCCTCCGGACGGAACCTTCTTTTCCAGGCCAGGTTGGTATGATCGCCTTCAAGCTATTTACCGATCCAAATCGGATAAACTCCATGCGCCGTATGACAAACCTGGTTCCAGCTTCAGCCGATTCTTTGGCGAAAAAGGAAAAGAAGAATTCTGGGCTTACCGCAATGGGGCCTCAAACAAGGACTTTGGCTTTTTCATTGAACACGTTCCCAGAACCTGGCCTTACGGTTCCTGGGCTGGTGGCTCCATGCAAATCTTCTGGTCCAGAAAAACCGGCATTCTCCTTCTCTCCACACACGACAAAACCGGCGACGAATTTCACAAAAAGGAAAACACCCGTGTTTACAAAGTCATTGATCAATGGGCGACCGATCATGTCTGGGGCCGAAATGGGGATCGCATCTTCACCTCCGCAACGGCGTTCAATCTCTCCCCAACCCAAGTCAA
>CAYSOI010000792.1:0-1890 GCA_964432425.1 uncultured Opitutales bacterium
ACCCAACTTCGGAAGCTGGCCAAGCAAGTCGGTCGGGATCACGATCTCGCCCTCGAACTTTGGGAATCCAACAACCATGATGTGAAGATCATCAGTCTATTGATCGATGAACCCAAGAAGCTGACCCGTGAGCAAGTTGAGAAACAAGTCGAAGGCATCCAAGCCGGCTATTTGGCTCATGTCTTCAGCACCTGTGATGCCACATTGGCCAAGTCTCCCCTCGCCTTCGAAGTTGCTGTGGACTGGATGGACCACAAAGACCCCAATCGTCGCCAATGTGCCTATGGGCTGATTTACGAACTCTCCAAAAAGCCGAAACACAAGGCCATGACCGATGAGTTTTGCCTCGGTGTCATCGAACGGATCGAAAAGGAAATCGATGGCGAAGAAAGCATGGTGAGGGTCGCGATGGGAGGAGCGTTGATGGGTATTGGAAAACGCAACAAAGTGCTGAATACCGCCGCGGTAAAGTTGGCCAAAGTGGTCAGCCCGATTGACTACGATACTGGCGATACGAGCTGCGAACCACTGGATGTGCTGAAACACCTGACCAGTGATTACCTGAAGAAGAAACTGGGGATTTGACCAACATCTCGTTACTGGCACGTCCTGGAAAGACCGTGCTACAGGGATGTGCCAATTCGATAGTACCACGCTCTCTCCAGAACGTGGCAAATTTAAGCGTTTGTGGTATCTGGATTCAATTCGAGCTCCAACTCTTCCTGCTGAAGAGAGGAGGACAGAGCTTCCAGCAATCGTTGAGCATTCTTGGGAGAACGAAGCAAGTAAACCGTTTCCTGGAGACTACTTAACTCCGACGCTGGAAACATCACAATGTCTTCAGCTCCACGACGTTGTATAGTTAAAGGCTCACGTTGATCAATAACCTGATTCCAGTAACTGGCAAAGTTCTTTCGGGCATCGGTGTAAGCCACAGTCTTTGTCATCGTACCGATACAGGTTATTTTGCGGGGCAATTCTTAAGAAATTTCCACGATTTCCAGTTCCACTCCCAATTGCTCAATCCATTCCTTCGGCAAAGGTTTTGGTTCAGGGAATGCGCCGTAAATCATGCCGAGAATCAGTCCACGAGCAGCGGAGTCGCCGCCGGCTTCTGCATTGGTTTGAAGAGCAGTGACAGGATCATCAGGGAAACGCAGGAGGAGATCACAACAAACACCAAAAGCATGAGCAACGTGACAGGTTAAACCGTATTCCTTAGCCGCAGCCAGTGGATCTTCGTTGCTGACTTTGCCTCCTTTTGCAATCTCCAGCCAAGTTTCTGGCAATGACTCCCAAGTTCTGTTCGCTACAGTTTGTAAAGCCTCCGCCACAGTTGCCCCTTGTGCGACCGCCAAGGCGACCCGGCAAAAGAACTCCCCTGCTTCAATGACTTCGGCATGATCATGGGTGAATCGCGTCTGCTCACGGACTGCAGCAACTAACTCGTCATCCGAGTCCCAATCCAAGAGAAACAATGGAGCCATTCGGGCCGCTCCAGCCAAATCATGGGAGTTGGAGGCACAATCTTTGGTGGGCTTTCCATCTTTCAAATTCTGCAAAGTGGTCTTGGTTGCACCATCTTTGTAACTTTCCTCGCCTTCGGTCTCCCAGAAGTCCATCCAGATCTGGGCAAAATCCTCCAGGTCGAATTGATTCAACTCCGCAATGGATTCCAACAACACACACGCCTGGTCTCCATAATGAGTAAAATCCCCAGCTTTCTTGCCAGGATGGTATTCACTCAAGGGGTCCATGTAGCCAGTGATTTTTCCAGCCCGGCCGGCAATCTCTTCCTGATTATAAACCCAATGCGGCCCGAGAGCCAATGCATCTCCAATGAGAGAATAAAGTACAATGTTTTGTTTTTGTGAAGTGGTCATAGCGAAA
>CAYSOI010000793.1:0-1880 GCA_964432425.1 uncultured Opitutales bacterium
CCTCATAAAGGGGAAGTTTCTTACATAAGCGGAATTTGCCAAAAATTCCGACTCCCCAATCAGAAGATTTTGCATCTTCTGCTACCATAGAGGAGGCTTGCTACTTCTTTTTCTTCTTTTTCTTTGTGGCTGGTTTTTCCTTCTTGGGTAGCCACTTGGCTAAATGGGCTTTGATCTTAGCTGAGGATTCGAATTTTGCCAGGTTCTTCCATTCGTAGGGATCTTCGGCGTTGTGGTAGAGTTCTTCGTCTCCGTTGGCGTAGCGGATGTAGCGGTGGGTTTCGGTACGGACGGCGTGGTTGCCTCGACCGTGAGTGGTGATTGCGGGGAATTTCCAATCGGCACAGGGGTCTTTCAGGAGGGGAGTGATGTTGTGGCCGGAGGCGAAGGCCGGGGTCTTGATGCCAGCCAGGTTGCAGAGGGTCGGATAAACCGAGGTGAGATCGACGGGTCTTTTGGAGCTGGTGCCGGGCTGGGTCACTCCTGGGGCAACCCAGATGAAGGGGACTCTTGTGGGTTCTTCCCAGAGGGCGAACTTCCGCCAGTGTTCTTTTTCGCCGAGTGACCAGCCGTGATCTCCCCAGAGGACGATGATGGTGTTGTCTTTGTGAGGGCTGGATTCCAGAGCGTCGAGAAGGCGACCTACATTCATGTCGGTGTAGGCACAGGTGGCGAGGTAGGATTGGATGGCTGCTTTCCATCGACCGCTTTTGAGGAATTTGGCATGATCCTGAGCAGGTTTGGCCATGTTGATTCCGGCAGTTGGGATGTCGGCGAGGTCGTCCTTGATGTGGGGTGGGAGTTGGATTTTATCCAATGGAAAGGCATCATAATACTTTCGAGGTGCAACAAAGGGGAGGTGGGGTTTGTAGAGTCCGCAGGCGATGAAGAAGGGTTGGTCGGATTTTTCCTGGAGTCGCTGGATGCAGTAGTTGGTGGCGTGCCAATCGAGGATGTCGTCATCTTTGAGGTCGGGGTGCTTTTTGTCGATGTGATAGCCGTCGTACTTCTGGACTCCGGGGCCGTTGGGATAAAGTCCGGTATTGGGCATGTAGTGTGTCCATTCACTGGCATGGTATTGCATGGAGTGGTAGATCTTTCCGGCTCCATAGACGCGATAGCCTGACTTGAGGAATTGAGCACTGAGCCCTTCGCCTTCGGGTTGGTAGTTTTTCCATTTGTCACCATTTTTGTAGCATCCTGTTGTCCATGGCCGCCGACCTCCCATGATGGAAGCTCGTGAAGGTTCGCAGGCAGGTACCGAGCAGTATGCATTGCGAAAAGTCACACCCATGCTGGCCAGACGGTCAATGTTCGGAGTCTTGGCTTGTGGGTTGCGACCGAGGTGCGTGATCCAGTGATTCAGGTCGTCTACGGCGATGAAGAGCACATTGGGTTTAGAGGCTCCTGTGGCCTTGATCTGTAGAAGGGTAAGGAGGAGAAGGAGAGTCGTGCGTAGCATGAACCCAAGTAGTGGTGGGATTTTGAAACGTGCAAGTCAAAAGAGGAGAGAGCGTCTGGCTTCCGGCGGGGCTTCCTGGTGTTGGAGTGATGGAGAATTGGAGTGATGGAGTATTCCGGGCATATATTGTACCGAATTGGATATATGTTGCGTATTTCCAAGTGCAAAAAAGCACGGGAGGCCTTCGTTGGAGTGTAGGCTTTAGCCGATATTTTTTTTCAAGTGTGAAGGAGGGATTTATTATCGCCTAAAGGCTATACTCCAACCTTTCGAATCGGCCTCATTCTGTCCAAAAGGCTTTTGGACATGGTATTAGGCACGGTCCTAGTTGTGGTGAGTGTGGGTGCTAACTTAATAAGGAGGTTTATCCCGCTTGTCATTTTCTGGGAAAACGTTCTCTTGCTCGCCCCTTCTTTCC
>CAYSOI010000794.1:0-1879 GCA_964432425.1 uncultured Opitutales bacterium
TGACTGGACCCGAAAAGACGGTCAAAAAAGCCAAAGGTGATTTTGTAAAGATGACGGAGAAGGCCTTGAAGTAGGCTTCCTTGTTTCGTCAGTTTTCTACAGTCCCACCCTTGGGTAGGTCGAAGGTGGCCAACCCATGTACCGCTTGAAGGTATTGGAGAAGGTAAACGGGTTGGAGTAGCCAACTTCCGCAGCGATACTCTCCACTTTTTGATCACGGGTGGAGAGCAGGTTTGCCGCCTTGTGCATCCGTAGCCAGATGAGATGCTGCCTTGGCGTACGCCCCAGTTGTTTGAGGCAAAGCCTTTCCAATTGCCTTTCTCCGATGCAGGCGACTGCTACCATTTTCTGGTTGCTCCAGGGTTCCGCAATCGCCTCTTCCACATTCTCGAATAATCGCAGCAGCCGGGCATCCAGATACCGGGGCTCGGCAAATTTCTGCACATAGCGGTAAATCACATCCACCCAGAGCAACTCCATTTCCGGATTTTGGCTCGTCGTGGCTTCCCTGTACAGGCCCATGACGGCATGCCGGAAAGCCTCTCCATTGAAGGACGCCAGGACCGGGGAGTTGGCATTGGCAATGGGTTGGCTCAAAGCCCGATCTTTGAAGCGTACCCAGCAAAAAGACCAATCCTGTTCTGGAGACGCTTCAAACGCATGCATGGTTCCTGGAGGAAGCAGAAAGGCCTGCCCACGCTTACATTTTTTCCAACGGCCATCCACAATCACTCTCCCCTGCCCCTCGATGCCAGCAAGGAAATAACTCCCTCCAAGGTTCATCCTTACGATTTCAAACGGAGGCTTCATCGTCGCAAAACCCAAATGCAGGAAATTATGTCGCTTTAGTGATTCGGATACGGGCGATTTTTCAATCCAATCTCTTTGATCCTTAGTGGAGCACCTCAATATTTTTTGAACCGAACCTTTTGTGCGGATGTCGGTTTCCGATAGGTGATTGTCGATTTTCAGCATGGATTTTTACTTGAGGACAAAGGACTCATGGGCAACTCTTCTTTTATCAATGGATACCCGGAATTACTTGGGCACATTCGAATTTCTGATACTCTCTACAAGAATCCATCGATTCGCTATATTATAAATACAATGAAGACCTCCCTCCCCTACCTGACTGCGAGTATTCTTTTTTCCGGCTTTGTGTCTGTCCTTTCTGCTGAGCACAAACCAACCCCGGAGCAAGCCGCCTTTTTTAAGAAAGAGGTGAAACCGATCCTTGAGAAGAGTTGTTATCGTTGCCACGGAGGGGAAGACAAGCTCAAGGCCAATTTCCGCATCACCAGTCGTGAAGGCATTCTCACTGGAGGCGACGGCGGCCCGGCTTTGGATGAAGCCAATCCAGCCAAGAGCTTCCTTCTGGAAATGATCAGCTACAAGGACAGTGATTACGAGATGCCGCCCAAGGCAAAGCTTCCTCAGGAACAAATCGACATCCTCACCAAATGGGTCAACCAGGGAGTCCCCTTTCCTCCGGAAGATGAAATCCGTGGCGAATCCGGCCACAAAGGGCGGGTCATTACCGCTGCTGACCGCGAACACTGGTCCTTCCAGCCCATTTCAAAACCGACCCCCCCCGCCACCAAAGACGCCAACTGGGGCAAGAGCCCAATCGACCAATTCATCCTTTCCAAACTGGAAGCCAATGGACTGAAACCCAATCCTCAAGCCACCAAAGAAGTCCTGGTCCGCCGTGCCTACTATGATCTCATTGGCCTTCCGCCTTCTCCCGAAGAAGTCCAGGCCTTTCTTAATGATAAAGATCCGAATGCTTTCGAAAACTTGGTGGACGACCTTCTGGCCCGGCCTCAGTACGGAGAAAAATGGGGTCGCCATTGGCTGGACCTCGTACGCTATGCCGAGA
>CAYSOI010000795.1:0-1875 GCA_964432425.1 uncultured Opitutales bacterium
CTACTTCCCTTCAGACCTCACATAATCCAAGATCCTGATAAACGACTGCCCCCGGTTTCTCATGTTGGGGAAAAGACGTCTTTGTTCCTTCCAGAGTCTGCCAACTTTACTGGCCTTTTCGGGCGGAGCAGAGGCGAACCATGCATCCACAAAGGGCTGGTGCCCCTTTCCACCAGGATAATCCTCGGGAATCGGACGTTGGGCGATCTTTTGCAGAAGTTTGCGAAGCTCCTGATCTTTGGGTGAAGTTTTGGCTGGAGTGGCAATTAGGGTTTCTACTCTGGGATTGGGAAGGACGGTAGCTTCCCCCTTGAAACCATCTTCCAGACAATAGAGATATCGCATGCCCCGAAGAAAGATCTGTTTTCCGGACAAGGCTGGCGAGGCATGAAACTGGTCATCCAAACGATTGGTGGCGAGGATCTTGAACTCACTTCCTGCTTCGATCACTACGGTCGTGCCATATCTTCCTGTAAAGTAGATCTTTCCATCTGCACCCACGGGGGATGCATAGACTCCTCCGAGTTCGGGGATGCGAGTCCGGGCAATCTTCTCGGTCCCGTCACTGGCAAGTCGGGAACTCAGGATATTTTGATTGGATTGCGTGTAATAGAGTTGGCCCTGATACAAAATCGGAGACGGCACATAAGGTGTGCCACGGTCGGCTTTCCAAAGAATCGAATCGGTCACATCGCCACGGCCTGAAATCGGAATAGCCAGCAAGGAGAACCCTTTGTATCCGCTCATGCAATAGACGACTGAATTCTCCACAATCGGGCAGGGGGTACAGTTATTGGTCAAACCTTTGGCCCACCAGATCAACTCCCCATTCTCCAGATTGTAACTCCTCACCTGGTTCGTCGCGGTAGTGATGACTTGAGTCACTCCATCATACTCGGCAATGGCTGGAGTTGCCCAGGCATTCCGCTCCTCACGATCCTTTTTCCACAGTGTTTTTCCATTTGCTGCATCCAGGACAACAATGCTCGACTGCCCTCTGTCAAAATCACGGACAAGAATGAGCTTTCCATCATGCACCACCGGCGAGCTCCCTTCTCCGAGACTGGCCCCAACTCTGGCCTTACCGAGATCGCGTTCCCAAAGTTTCTTACCATCCAGACTGTAGGCAAAGAGCCCGGCCGAGCCAAACCAGCAGTAGAGACGTTTGCCATCACAGAATGGAGTCGCTGAGGCAAAGCTGGCATCGCGGTGATGTCCTTCATGAGGAATCTTGGTCTTAGCCACTTTCCGCCATAGTGTTTTTCCAGTATTTCGATCAAAGCAAAGCACCACCATCTCGTAGGAAGTATTGGGATGTTTGATGCCGAAAACACGTTCCGGTTGATCTTCCGGTTTGGGAAGAGACGGGTCCACCTTTCCCGTATTTCTTGCAGTCAGCAAAAACACTTTCTCACCCCAAATGATCGGACTCGAAACACCGGCTCCATCCAGCCTCGCTTTCCACCGCAGGTTTCCCTTTTCACTCCAGCTCAATGGGGGCTTCGCAGTTCTCGAAACTCCGTTATTCTCCGGACCGCGAAACTGGTGCCAATTGTCGGCAATGGATTCTGCATTCGCAACCGTCAGAATCAGAAAAGAACAGAGTAGGAAGAAAGAGAAAAAGTGTTTCATCGCTTAAGAATCGAATCCAACTTGTGCCGAAGGATTTGTTTGATAGGAAATGTCATCAATATGAGAACTTTTCCCAAACACCATTCCAAACTCAAAGAAGAGCCCCGTACATTTCGGAGATGGGCAATCTTGACCGGATTCCTGTCCTTCACCTTGCTGGCATCGGCACTACCGACTATGGCCAATGACTTGAGAGTCGCCAAAGTCTTTGGAGATCACGGCGTCCTGCAACGTGGAGTTCCC
>CAYSOI010000796.1:0-1872 GCA_964432425.1 uncultured Opitutales bacterium
GAGTGAACCATCCGGAAATCGATGCGGCCATAGAGCGTTCCAGCCAATTTTTTGAAGCCTTCATTGATCATGGTTCCATTGGATATGGTTTCCATCGCCCAAGTTTGGAGATCAATGCCAATGGCCGAAACGGTATGTCCGGAAATGGCAAAAACGGAGTTGCGGCAGTCGCCTTCCAAGTGCAGGGACATCCAGCAGGCACCCGATTCTTTTCACGTCTGACCGCCTCTCTGTACAACACCATGGAGTACGGGCATTCGGGAAATTCCTACAGCTATTTTTGGGACCCGTTAGGTGCCAATGTCGGTGGCCCGGAAATGGCTGCTGCCTTTCACAAGCAACTACGCTGGTACTACGCTCTGACCCGGAAGGCAGACGGAAGTTTTGTGAATCAGCAATTGGGTGGACAATATGGCGGTCAACTCCTTAGCCCGACGGCGGCACAGGTTCTGATGGCATCGTTCCCAAAAAGGGCGATTTATCTCACCGGGAAAGGTCAAAAGGAGTCTGAATGGTTGAACTCTGAAGAGGTCCAGGAAACCATAAACTCAGGGCGTTGGAGAATGGCAGATTCTGCGAACCTATCATCCTGTGAACTGATCTCAAACTTGGACGACTGGTCGCCCATTGCCAGAGAGTGGGTTGCCATACATCTGTCCAAGAAAGAAGGCGATATTGTTCCAGAACTTCTTGAAATGCTAAAGGATGAACGGCCAGAAGCTCGTGCAGGAGCTTGTGCGGCACTTGGTCATCTTCGGGCGCGGGCCCAGGAATCAATTCCAGAACTTGCCAACGCCCTTTCTGACGAGGCAACCATTGTGAACATTGCTGCGGGTTATGCACTGGCTCGAATGGGGCCGCTGGCCAAACCTGCCATTCCGGACATGCTGAAAGCGATGTTGGACGACCGTGAGCCAGGTCTCATGAAGCCTCGTCAGCAAGCTCTGGCCTATGCTCTGGGTTACGCCAACGGAAGGTACGCTCCACTTTATTTTAACGGAGTGTTGCCCCAGTTCGAAGACGGCACCAATCCCCTCAATGACATTGATCGGGAATTACTCTACTCGGCATTGATTCATGTCTTTCAGGATTCCAATGGACGCACTCGAAGCAGTGCCGCCTACGCACTCAATTTCTTTTCCAAAGAAGATACCGCTCGGATGGCTCAACCCATCTACGATGCCATCAAGAATGTAGCGATGAACTACAAGATGATGGACGACGGTGTTCGGGCCCGTGGACTGGATCTCTTTGCCCGTTTGCACATCCAGGAAGGGCTTCCCCTCTGCTTCGAAACCTTTGACCTACATCGCTGGGGGCAAGTCATGCGTGTGCCTGCAAGATTCAAGACTCTCCAAGCCTATGCCGGAAATGCCAAACCCTACCTCCCACAACTTCGGGAACTTCGTAACAAATGGAAGAGCGGCGACATGCGGGACCTCCTGGAGAAAACGATCAAGGTTATCGAAGAGGACAGCAATCCGCCCTGCATGATTAGTTTGCATGACTTAGTCGATGCCAGACTTGAAAAAGACATGAAAGGCAAGGGGACGAGTTCCATCCGGAAGTTGATGTCCAAAAACAAGGATGACTTTTTCTACCAAGCCGCCGGTCTTCGGAAGATCACTTCAGAACTTGGGACATATGCCTACGAGGATTTACTCTCCGCCCTCTCCAGTGAAAGTGAAGTTCTCTCTGAAGCTGCCGCACAGCTTGCCGCAGATTTAACCGAAATGAAGACCGCCCAATGGAGCAAGCACCTTGCTTCCTCTAATAAAAACACACTTCTGGGCACACTGAAAGTTCTTACTCTGCGTAAAGATTCCCAAGCCATTGAGCAGATCAAACCGCTTCTTGAACATGAAGATGAAG
>CAYSOI010000797.1:0-1869 GCA_964432425.1 uncultured Opitutales bacterium
CAACTAATTGAAGATATCCACCTCGATCAGGGTTTTGCCGAATTGAATATTCCATCTCATTTTCAAAAATCCGATCTAGCAACTCTGCTACATCATCAGTATTAGATGAAACCATTGCACCAACTGCAACTCCAGTTTCAAAATTAATTAAACGACTTAATGGATGAACTTCCCTATAAAAGTGGTTCTTCGTAGATTTTTGTGGAATGTCTGCGTTTGATGATTTGCAAAATTGGTTTTCACCACTCCATTTTATTGGGGATGGATGAGACAGAAAATCACTACAGTCGACTACTTGGTTTAGATACTCCTTGGGAAGTAACCAGGGTGAATTTAAGCATTCAAAGCAAACGGGTTGATATCTTTGTTGATTACAAGGCATCAACAGGACGTTGCCCTGAATGTGGCACGGACTGCCCCCTGCATGACCGTTCTCCCGGCAGAGTCTGGAGGCATCTGGATACAATGCAATTTGCCACCTATCTCAATTGCGAGCCACCACGGATCTGTTGCAGTGAACATGGAACCAAGACATTGCAATTGCCTTGGGCACAGAAGCATTCCCGCTTTACTTTGTTGTTTAAGACTTTTGCGATCAAGGTCATACAGGCAAGCCGTTCGGTTCAAGATGCAACCAGCCTTCTTGGGATAGGGTGGCATCAGTTGCAGGCCATTATGAAGCGTGCTGTCGAGCGTGGTTTACAACGTCGCAGTAATGAGGAGATCGCATGGCTGGGAATGGATGAAAAGTCTTTTCGCAAGGGGCATGACTACATCTCAGTAGTTAATGACTTGGAAGGCGGACGGGTTCTGGATGTGGCTGAAGGACGGGATGGACAAGTTGCAGATGAATTGATTCTCAATGCATTGGATAAATCTCAACGGGAGATGGTCAGTGCAGTTGCCATTGATATGTCTGCACCGTATATAGGCTCCATTGGTCGCCATTTACCCAATGCCGACATTGTCCACGACAAGTTTCACATCAGCAAGCATCTCAATGAAGCCGTTGACAAGACCCGGCGTAAGGAACACGGCAAATTAGCCAAACAAAGAGACCAGAGGCTCAAAGGCACCAAGTTTCTCTGGTTAAGAGGAATGGAGCACCTCAGCGACGAATCATTGGAGCAACTCCAATACCTGGCAAATGCTGAACTGGAAGTCTCCAAAGCTTGGCATATCAAAGAGTTGTTCCGTCATTTTTGGACAAGACGGGATGGCTCATTTGTCAGAACGTTTTTTGAAAGCTGGTATTAACAAGCGATGCAAACAGGGTTATCAGAAGTAAGGAAAGTGGCCAAAATGCTCAGGAAACACCTCGAAAACATACTCACATATTTCGATAGCTATATTACCAACGCCACCCCAGGAGGACTCAATTCAAAGATACAGTCACTGAAAGCGAATGCCCGTGGATACAGAAACTTCAACAACTACAGGACAACCATACTTTTCTTTTGTGGTAAGCTGGATCTTCTCCCATAGCAATTCCACAAAAATCTACGAAGAACCAAATCCTTTATCTTCTAGCCCCTATGTTCTTGCCAAGAAACAAGGAAGGGAACCACGAATGGACACGAATCAACGTGAATGGAAAGAATGTCTGCCTTTGGGGAAGCCGTCTGGACCCTTTTCGTATATTTCGTGTCTTTCGTGGTTAACAATCAAGTTGTGAAGGAAGAAGATTTGGCCTAACCCAAACTTCATCAAGTATTTCCCTGAAAAGGGCTTGCTGTCCGAGGGCATTCAGTAAACTACGCGGCATGAAAATTCGTGAGTTTCTGACTTTGGCATTCTTTGCAATTCTGGC
Organism: uncultured Opitutales bacterium; assembly: GCA_964432425.1. Taxonomy (GTDB): domain Bacteria; phylum Verrucomicrobiota; class Verrucomicrobiia; order Opitutales; family JABJCN01; genus JAYPDO01. The sequence goes on from CAYSOI010000797.1 coordinate 1,811, forward strand.
TACCTGCAGCTTGGTGGCTGCGGAGGAGAAAGATGAGGAAAAGGAGGAGGTGCATCCTT
>CAYSOI010000798.1:0-1866 GCA_964432425.1 uncultured Opitutales bacterium
CGAACGCTTATCCCTGGCTACCCAAGTGTCGAAAATTGGAGTCTGGGACTTCGATCTTGAGAAGGGCGTACTGGTGTGGGACAAACAAATGTTTGAGATCTATGGTGTGGATCCAGCTCAATTTAGTGGGACGGTAGATGATTGGAAAAATGCTCTGCACCCCGACGACCTGGAAAACGAGACGGCGAAATTACAGGAATCCATCCAGGAGGATGTCGAGTTCAATACTGAATTTCGGATCATTATTCCCAAGGATCAATCCATCCGTTACATCAAAGCCAATGGCAAGGCATTGCGGGATCATTCAGGAAAACCCACTCGAATGATTGGGACAAACCTGGATGTGACAGAACGGAGAACAGCTGAAGAGATCATTAAGCAAAATGCCAAGGATCTGGAAGCCAGTAATCAGGAATTGGACAACTTTGCCTACATTGCCTCACACGATCTGAAGGAACCTCTGCGGGGGATTAATAACTATGCGTTATTTCTGAAGGAAGATTATGAAGACCAACTGGATGAGGAAGGTCTGGATCGGATCTTTAAAATGCAGAAGCTTTGCACCCGAATGGAAACTCTGATCAATTCCCTGCTTACCTATTCCAGGGTTGGGCGGGTAGATATGGCCATAGAGACGACTTCGCTCGAGGAGATCGTTGAAGATGTGATTGAAAGCTTAGAGGTACGATTGGAGGAATTGAAGGTTCAGGTACGACGCCCACGTCCTTTACCCACCCTATTGTGCGATAAGGTCCGGGTGGGGGAAATCTTCAGAAACCTTATCACCAACGCAATGAAGTATAATGATAAGGAGGAGAAGTGGCTCGAAATCGGATGGATTGCTCCCGGAGAAGAAGCCATGCCTGCATCTAATACTTCTGAACACACCTTGTTTTATGTAAGGGACAATGGCATAGGGATACCGGAAAAACACCTCGATAGAATATTCAGTATCTTCAAAAGGTTACATTCCCGGGAAAAGTACGGAGGCGGTTCTGGAGCCGGGCTCACCATCGTCAAAAAGATCGTCGAACGACACAACGGGGAAATCTGGGTGGATTCCACAATAGGGGAAGGCACCACATTTTATTTTACACTGGGTACTTCGTGAACCGAATTGACAAAGATTTGTTTGTTAACAGTTTAGTTTAGCTTATGACAGTTGACTTGGTAACTCCTCAGCATGCGATACAACCGCATCAGACAATACTGATTGTTGAAGACTCAGAGATCGATTTCGAAGCAACTCTTCGGGCATTACGAAAGAATGGATTGGGAAACCCCATAATGCATTGTGAAGACGGCGATGAAGCTCTTGATTTCCTCTACCGTCGTGCAGAACACAAGGACTCTGAACTGGAAAGACCCGCCATCATCCTGCTGGACCTGAATATGCCGGGAACAGATGGACGGGAAGTTCTGGAAGATATCAAAGCCAATGAAGAGTTGAAAAACATCCCTGTCATTGTGCTGACAACGTCAACAGATGAACGGGACATCAACAAGTGCTACGAATACGGAGCCAACAGCTACGTGCAAAAGCCAGTCAGTATGGATGGGTTTCTCGATGCAGTTCGCCGAATCAAGGAGTTCTGGTTCGAAGTGGCGGTGTTTCCACGAGATTAAAATAACCATTCAGCCAGTCTCCCCGTAAAACATCAGCATCTTTAGCCCCTACGATAGTATATGGCACCCAAGTGATGCCTTTCTCCAAGTGGCTATGGACTAAGCGGGCAAAAGGGATATAACAGGCCTACTTTGTAGCCTCATCCAAGAACTGCTCTACATCCCAGAAATTGTTGAACAATTCTAGTTTGCGGCAGATTCCCCTACGATTCGTCCGGTTGTCCAGGCCGCCTGGAAGTT
>CAYSOI010000799.1:0-1858 GCA_964432425.1 uncultured Opitutales bacterium
GACCTGGCTGGAGCGAAGTTCAATCATGAGGGACTGAACGCAGTTCTTCTCAAGGGTCAAAGTCTTCGCCCCAACATGGCCACTCGAATGCCGAGTTTTGGTGAAAACGCAGTGGGCAATCTGGCCAAGCAACTCATTGAGGCCGACAAATCCAAACTCCCAAAACATACACCTTCCACCAATGCCAGGTTCGTCGACATTGGCCGCAATCTGGTTGGGACCAAAGGACTGGGCTGCGTCAACTGCCATTCCTGGAACGGACAAAATTCACTCGGAGTTCCGGGGCCGGATTTGATCACCTCTGTTCAGCGTCTGGAGCCTGCGTGGTTTCACAAATGGCTGACAAGTCCGCAAGCCCTTCGCCAGGGAACCCGCATGCCACCATTCTGGCCCGATGGGAAAAGCATTCGCCCCGACATTTTGAAAGGCCACACAACGAATCAAATTGATGCCATCTGGGCCTACCTCAAAGCAGGGGCCTCAGGCGGAGTTCCCGATGGATTCAGCGGTGGCCAAACCAAGATGCTGGTCGTTCAGGACGAGCCAATTACCTTCCGCACTTTCCTGAGTGGAGTCAGTGCTCATGCCATCACCGTGGGCATGCCAGAGAAGGTGCACTTCGCCTTTGATGCCAACCGAGTCAAAATGGTTCAGGCCTGGACGGGGCAATTCATCTCCGCCGCCCCAGCATGGGATGGTCGAGCTGGACGTTATGCTCCGATACCTTCCAAAGATATCGTGCAGTTTCCAGACGGCCCGACTTTGGCAATTTTGGAAGATGCCAAAGCAGCCTGGCCAACAGACATAGGCAAAACCAAACGAGGCTCCACCCGGACTCCGGAAGGCTGGAAGTACAAAGGTTACCGTTTTAACAAAAAGAGAATCCCCACCTTCTTCTACGAAGCACCACAAGGCATCAAAGTGGAAGAAACTCCCGGCACTCGAAAATGGTCGGAGATCGCCTACCTTTCCAGGACTATCAAACTTGCCGCACCAAAAGAGGTGAATGATGCCTATGTTCGGGTCGCGACGGGGCAGAAGATCGAGTCCAAAGGTTCTGACTTCGTTGTGGACGGAAAGTACACCTACACCGTGACCACAAAACCCAGCATGCAGCCCAAACTTAGGAAAACTGAAAACGGCCAGGAACTCCTCGTTCCCCTGAAATGGGCCAAGAACCAAGCCGACATCAAAATCGAATTATCATGGTAACAATGAAAAGTTTCTCACTCCCCAAGTCGGCAGCGATCCTCTCCACTGCCCTCCTCTCTTGCTCTCTGATCTTTGGCCAGAACAAGCCCACCGAGGATGACTACTACCGCATGGTCAACATTCCCATTCCCAGCGACATCACACTGGAAGTTGGCGGACTGGATTGGCTCGATGAAAAGAAAACCCGGCTCGCTGTTTGCACCCGTCGTGGAGAGTTGTGGGTATTGGACAATGTTTACGCCGAGACCCCAGCCATCGTTGGCCAGCAAGTGGAAAAGGTGGACGAAGACGGAAAGAAGTTCAAAGCTGAGCCAACCACAGACGACCTTGTGGGCTACAAGCAAATGCTCTTTGGCATGCACGAAGCGTTGGGCATGGTGGTGAATCCACCGGGCTACCCTGATGGCATTTACATGGCTCAACGTGGCGAGTTGACTCGTTGCGTCGATGAAGATGGTGATGACCGGATTGACCTCGTCGAAGCCTTCAGTTCCGGCTGGGAAATCAGTGGTTCCTATCACGAGTATGCCTTTGGCCCCAAGATTGGCAAAGATGGCATGCTCTGGGTCACACTGAACCGACCCTTTGGCGGAGGTCAGGAAGCTGAAGCCTACTGGCGAGGTTGGGCAGTCAAAATCGACCCCAA
>CAYSOI010000800.1:0-1858 GCA_964432425.1 uncultured Opitutales bacterium
CCCGCCAGTTGATGGGAAGTGCGTGATCTGGTGCTGAGAAAGGGTCGAGTAGAACCAGAGAGAAGCCGTCTCCATCGGCAGCAGTTGGCCAGGGGTTCTTGTCGTTATAGGTGAAGGCTTGGACCTGTGTTCCATCTGCACGGGTTAGAGCCAGGGCTTCGCCACCATTATCAAATTTGCCAGTATAGGTGCCTCCGATTGGATGTCCTTCGCCGAATGCCTCTTCAAACGCAGTTGGATCTCGCACAAGCAGTACCCGAGCCCCAGGTGCAAGTGTCGCTCCGGGCGGGAAGGTAAACTCGATTCCATCGGTAAAGGAAAGCCCGGTAAGGTCGAGGACGACGGAGGAGCTGATGTTCAACAACTCAACGTATTCGGTCCCCTCGTCCTTCCCCGGTGGGTTGAAATAGATTTCTGAGATGACAAGAAGTTCGGATGAAGGGATGCTGGTGGTAGCTGTACTCGTCACGGTGATGGTGTCCGTCCCGATTAAGTTCCCCTGATGGTCATAAGCTTCCAGAGTCAGGCCATGGGAGCCATTGGGTAACGACAACCAGAGGCTCCAACTGTCCAGATCCGTCCAAGTCAGGTCGAGAGGTTCCGTAGAATCGGCGAGACGAATTTCATGAACATCCAACCAAGCATTGCCTGCCAGTTTCACGGGATTCTCGGTAGTTGAAAAGTTGGCCCCATTATTGGTAGTGATTGCAAAGGGAATGGATGGGACCTGATTGTTGACTTGCCCAAGTATGTTGGTCGATCGGGAGTGGATGTAATTCAGGTCATCGCTGAAGACATTGGCACCCGGAACTAATGCGTCAAAATGAGTCGTCCATGGAGCCATCCAGGTTTGATTGTAAACACTGGTGCAAATCTCGTGGAGATGGGCGAGGTAGGCACGTTTACGGGCAGGATCGGCAGTCAACTTTTTCAATTCCGTATTCTCGAAGATGTTGCGGCTAGTGCTGAAAGAAAAGTCGGTATCGTGAGTAAAGTAGAGCATCCTTCCATCCGGCCGGGAGTAGAACTGGCCGTTATGTTTCGAGTTTGCGAAATAAGAATCCCCTGCCCCGGTGGCACAACTGTAGGCCAGGGAACGCAGCCATTGGTCAACATCCAGGACATCTTCAATGGTCTCTTCAAATGCCGCCCCCGACTTGGCGAATTGTTTCACCATGCGGAGGATTCCTGAAAAGTCGTCGAATTCCTGGTTGTTCTTAATTAAATAGTTCCAGCGATAGCTCTCTGGATTGTCCCCCAGATCCGTTAAAGCCACTCGTGTCACCCGGTCCGGATTTGGGATCTTGTAGCCATTGGCATCGGCAGTGGTCGGATAGTAGATGAGTTCGTATTCGTAAACCGTACCGTCTCCGCCATCATCAAACTGGGTATCCAGAAAAGTCCCCATAAATCTGGAAAGCTGAAGAATGGCGGCACTGGTATGAGCAGGATTGGGAGAAATCACATAGCACAAATCGTTGAATTCCCCTGGAATGCCGCCACTGGAAGTTGCCATGAGATCAAAGAGAAGTTCACGCTGCCCGACATTCTGGCCTTCGGAGCGATCAATTGCCACAGTGCGATGGACTCCGCGAAAGAGATTATCCTTGGGGAAACCAACATTGAAGCCTACCCGTCTGGAATTGAGACGTGCCCGCTGGCTGCCTTTGATTCTTACACCGCAATTGTAGTAAACCTCTTCCTCGTTGTAGATGACTGTGCAGGGAATTCGGTCATTGCTCATCACATTGATTGGGGTGTGCATCCATGTGACATCTGCCGGGTCCATCACGATCCGAAAATTCAGAATCCCGGTAGTGGCAGCTCTGCCATCCTCCACCTCATACATAGCACCGGA
>CAYSOI010000801.1:0-1849 GCA_964432425.1 uncultured Opitutales bacterium
AATAAAGAGTTGGGACAGTTCTTCGGCTCCCACCAGCACTAGTACGATCAGGCTACCCAGGTAGACAGATTTCGAGAATAACTGAATTTTGCGGCCCCCCAAAGCAAGGTTCGCCAACATAGCCATTGTCCCCATCAGAATAAAGTGGCAGATCTTGTCCGCTCCGGGGTAGTCATTCACATTTGGAACATAATCGTAGAGTCTCCCCTGATTCGCCAAATAGACAATCAGGCAAAGAAACCCGAAGAAAAGAATGGCGAGGAGACGAAACATTAGAATTTCAAAATGGAACTGGCCTTCTCCAGGGCAGAAAGAAGAAAGGTGTGTGGGTAGAGCTTTTCGTGATACCAGAGTTTGGCAAAGTAGAGGCCGATGGGGGCTGCCAAATACCCGTTTTCATCTACATAGTTTTTGAGAAACCGCAGGGATTTATCGATGGCTTCACGGTGTTCGGTAGGTTCATTGCAAAGAAGGGCATGCAGGGCTAGCGAAGTTTCTTCAATGGAACCGACAGTTCCTGCATCTCCGCCCCACGAACCGTCAGAATTCTGGGCGTTTCGAAGCCAGGCTAAGGCAGGTTTCTGAAGATGGGACGTATCGATCGGCAGTTCAGCCAAGCCCGACAATACCCTGGAAGTCCCGAAGGTGGGATTGCATTGGTTCGCAGCGTGTTGATTGCCAAACCAGAGTGGAACCCAGTAGCCTTCGGGATGTTGTGTTTTGGAAAGAAATTTCAGTGCTCGTTGTTGGGCATTGTGCATGAGCGGCTGAATATGTGGAAAATCTTTCCGCCATGCATTCCATGCCCGAAGTGTATGAACGGTAAGGTCCGGCGACGATTGATCGAATGGAAGTTTTCCCCAACCACGGCAAAAGGTTGGGATCCCGCCGTCATTATTCTGAAGCTGAAATAGCCACTTGAGGGCACTTTCAACCTGAGGAGATGGAGGATGTCTCAGGTTTTTCAATGCCAAGAGAGCCCCAGGGGTATCATCTGCGTCGGGAACACCACCGGGCAAATCCGTCCAGGCAAATCCTCCGGGAGCAGCATGAGTATAGGGATGGACTTCATTCCATTGCTGGCCAGTGAGCCAATCGGTAAATGTTTGAGCATCTTCCTTTGGGAGTTCCCAATCGCCAGATGTCAGAGCGTTTACTGAAAGTGTGCTCACCCAGGTGCGAAGATTGGCATCGATGGGCCAACTTCCATTGGGTCGAGCCTGGTTTGCCAGAAAGTTCAATGCCTGCGGGACAACAGGATGGTTGCCCAGATGGGAACAGATCAGGCTCTGCGTAACAAAGGCCGTAAGCGGGGTGGCTTCCAGATAGCCACCACTGGAAGGCTGAATCTGTTGGAGAAGCTTGAGGGCTTTTCTTGATGTCAGATTACGAAGAGTCCTCGGAATCAGATTTCTGCTGGGGAGATGTTGGTGCCGGGCATAGCCAATCGCAATCAATGCGGGTAAGGCATAGCTGACCACATCCATTTTCACACTTTTGTACAAAGCATGGGGCAAGGTGGAGAGTTCAAATGGTAAGGGTTTTACCAGTTTCCACGCTTCTTTTCCTTCCCCTAGAATTCCAGCCAATGCACAATGTGTAAGTATGGGCACGGCAAACGTTCGGTCCTTTCCGTAGCGTTCGTAAAGTGTGGAGGCCAGATTGTCCGGTTGGAGAGCTCCGATATCATGCTTGAGCCAGGCTTCCGCAGCTTGAAGAGAGGACTCAGCCTCTTGTGCCAGCACTCCTTCGGATTGCGCCAAACGGAGCGTGGCATAAGTCAAAGTCACGGTACTGATATTACTTGGACTTTCCGGACAATCCCCCCAACCGCCATCTTTGTTCCGAT
>CAYSOI010000802.1:0-1843 GCA_964432425.1 uncultured Opitutales bacterium
GCGTCTTTGTAACGGCGTTCCAGCTCTGTGTTGGTAAAGGATTTGCGGACTTGGCCGGAGAGCCAGCGTCTTTGGGAGTTTGCATCCATGCCTTCGGGAGGGGTGATGCTGGGGTCCATTTCCTCAAGGATCCAATCGTCACTGCGTTGAGTGGGGATGGGGATTCCAAAATTGTTGGTGAGATTGGCCATAGGATTGCGTGCCCAAGCGTAGCGATAGTGTTTGGGTTGGCTCACATGGGGACTTTTGAGGACCAGGGCATTCTTCTTGTATTTGGGGCGTTTGCGGGAATCTACGCCGTCCTGCAAGTAGTCAATTTCTGCAGGGTGGTAAACGCGATCTTCTCCAGCAATTGCGAAACCGAGAAGCTTTCCATCACTGTCGTCGGCGGTATGGATGTTGGTATCAAAATGTAGCTGAATGGTGCCATCCACATGCTTGACTTCTTCAATGGATGGAGGGAGCCAATGACCTTCAGAGCCACGACCAGTCAGTAGTTCGTATTCGGTCACCAACGCCCATTTGGCGGCTCTTTCCCCAGCAGGAACTTTGATCTGTGGATGGTACCAGCTTTTGCGAAGGTCAAAGGAGCTGACGAAGCCAATATTTTCATCTCCGGCATCACGAAGGTCGCGATAGGTCTTGTGCTGGGCCTCCCGAATGAGAGCACCGACATCGTACATCGGAACCAGAAAATTGTCCTCAGTTTGCGGCTTCCCGGCGGTACAAAGGGAAATGATGCAGAACGGCAGATTTTCATCCTGAAACGCAGATCGCCAGGACTCGATCATCTTGCCGAACACCTGATAATACATGCGGGCTCCGGCGGAACCACTGAAACAGTTATTAAAACCCTGGTGGAAGACCGCACCTTTGACGGAAAGGCCTTGGAGAGGACGAATCATGCTGGCGTAGCAGTATCCCGGACGATTCTTGTCGGCGACTGGGCCGGGACGCAGGTCGCTTGGTGGTTTGCTGCTGGCAGGTAATGGATTTCCTTCTTTGGCCTTTTTGGCTTTCTGTTGCTCATACCGGGCAATGCGTTTTTCCAAGTCGGCTTGAGGGTCCCAGGCATCGATCTTTTCTTTCCATTCATTTAGAAGGGCCTGGGTCTCTTTGCCTTTTATCTTTTGAACAACGTCGCCAGGAGTCCAAGTCTGTACAGTTGTGCCTCCAACAGATACATCAATCAAGCCTATGGGCACTTGAGTAGCCATGTGCAAACGACGGCCAAACACATACCCGATGGCAGCGAAGTCACCAACCGTCTCAGGTGAACATTCTTCCCAGTCCCCTTTCTGAAAGTGACGACTCGACCAACTGCTCCACTCTTCCAAACGCTGAAAGCTGGCAACCGAATCAAAACCTTGCCCACGAGGTACTGTCAGCAAACGAATCTTTGGAAAATTGGCTGAGATCATTTCCAGCACCCCATCGTTCACTTTTGTTAGGTCGAATTCCATATTACTTTGCCCACCGAGGACCCAGACATCGCCGATCAGGATGTTTTGTAAGGTCACAGATTGCTTGTCTCCCTTGACCACCAATTCCTGAGGAGTGTTGTGAGCTGGCACACCATTCAAAGTCACTTTCCAGAAACGATCTTTGGCCGCGGTGGCTTCTCCATTTTCTCCGGCAAACGAAACTTTCACCTTTTCGCCAGGCTTGGCCCAACCCCAGATATTAATGGGTTTGTCCCGCTGGATCACCATGTTGCTCTGGAAAACATTGCTGACACTGAGTCCTTCCTGAATGGCCGGAACCCGGACAAAATCTTCGCCTCTGACAGGTTGGTCCTGAGCCGTGGCGAAGAGGGGTGCAAAAAGTAGAAGGAGAGGAAGGA